>NZ_JBWDLJ010000001.1:600000-900000 GCF_056238645.1 Formosa sp. F44 | reverse complement strand
CGGGTATTGGAGCCGCTATGATTGGTTGGTTTGGTTGCGCCATGTTATGCTATGTAACACCTAAAGAACACTTAGGTTTACCAAATAAAGACGATGTACGCACAGGAGTGGTAACGTATAAATTAGCTGCACATGCAGCTGATTTAGCAAAAGGACATCCAGGAGCCCAACACCGTGATGATGCTTTAAGTAAAGCACGATTTGAATTCCGTTGGGAAGATCAATTTAATTTGGCTTTGGACCCAGAATTGGCTCGAGAATATCATGATGAAACATTGCCTGCAGAAGGTGCTAAAATAGCGCATTTCTGTTCGATGTGCGGACCGAAATTCTGTTCGATGAAGATTTCTCAAGAGGTAAGGGATTTTGCTGCAGTTAACGAAATAATTGGAGACGAAGTGTTTACAAAAGGAATGGAAGAAAAGTCGGAAGAATTCAAAAATAAAGGGAGTGAAGTGTATCTTTAAACCATATTACAGTTAGTAATGTATAGTTGGCTTGTGCTTGGCTTGCATTACTAATTGTTCACTTTTAATGAATTATAGAGATGATTGTACTCATAGCACCTGAAACGGATTTACCTAACGAAATTGAAATCTTACATCAGCTTTTTGAAGCCGGTTTGCAATATTATCATTTGCGGAAACCGAATAAGAATTACGAAGAACACGTGGCTTATTTAAATCAGATTGATACGGAATATCACAACAGAATTGTGGTGCATTATGTTCATGAACTGGTTAATGTATTCAATTTAAAAGGCATTCATTTTCAAGAGCAAAAACGTATTGATCATATCGATAATCCAGGACAGTATTTTAAAGGCTTAAATATGTTTGGTAAAACCATAAGCTCCTCGTTCCATGAACCCGAAGATCTAGCTAATTGTTATTTCGAATTCGATTACCACTTGTTGAGTCCGGTGTTTTCATCCATTTCAAAAGTAGGATACGAAGGTCGCGGATTTGATGTCAATCACATCGATAAAATCGTTATTGGTATGGGCGGTGTGACAGAATTTAATATTGAAACCTTTAAAAAATTAGGTTATAAGGGTGTTGGTGTTTTAGGCGGGATTTGGAATAGCGAAAATCCTATAGATGTTTTTAATAAGATACAATGTCAATTTAAATAATAAGGCGCTGAAATAGGTTCAGGGTATTGGTATATTCAACTTTTAGAAATAGAATGTTGTTTGTGTCGTCATGCGGAACTTGTTTCAGCACATAAAGAACATAATTATCTTTAAACATACATATAAAATAGTTCTAATAATTTTGAGTCCACGAACTAAATTCAGGATAATATGAAAGAATTAAACAAACATTAATGAATAACAAAACATTCATATTAACAATTGCGGGACTCGACCCTTCAAGTGGAGCGGGAATCACATCCGATATTAAAACATTTGAAGCACATGGATTATATGGTTTATCGGTTTGTACAGCAGTAACGGTGCAAAACGATATCGATTTTAAAAATTGTGTTTGGATTGAAGCATCCATAATTATTCAACAAATCGAAACGTTGTTCGAGCGTTTTACTATCGATGTTGTTAAAATAGGAATTATAGAATCTTGGCAAGTACTTTCTAAAGTTGTAGACACGTTATTACGATTAAACCCAACCATAAAAATTATTTTAGATCCTATAATGCAGGCGAGTTCAGGATTCGATTTTCACACCGATTCAGATTTTGAAACATTCAATAGTGTTTTAGATACATGCTATTTTATAACTCCTAATTACGATGAAATTCAGAATTTATTACCAAATAAATCCATTTCAGAAACCATTGAGTTTATATCTCAAAAAACAAATATTTATTTAAAAGGAGGTCATCGTGCCGACAAAAAAGGTTGGGACGAAATTTACCACAGCGGTATTGTTCAAATTAATTTTAGACCAGGTGTTCAGAAAATCCATGAAAAACATGGCAGTGGTTGTGTTATTTCGGCCGCATTAGCCTCTAATTTTACGAAAAACATGGATTTAGAAGATGCTTGTAAATTAGCAAAACAATACACAGAACAGTATCTAAATTCAAATGACTCGTTGTTAGGAACACATAATTACAAAAACTTATGATAAGTAAATTACAGTATATCACACAAGGAGACACGGCAGAACAACATTTAGAATATGTTCAAGCCGCATGTAGTGCAGGAGCAGATTGGATTCAATTACGAATGAAGAATTTCGATGAAGCCATTGTTTTAGATACAGCTAAGAAAGCACGAGAAATCACTATGCATTTTCAGACTCGATTAATAATAAACGATTTCTATAAAGTAGCTAAGGCTGTAAATGCCGATGGTGTGCATTTAGGAAAAGACGATGGTTGTCCGTTAGAGGTTCGGGAGTATTTAGGAAAATGGTATCGCATTGGAGGTACAGCGAATACGCTTGAAGATTGTAAAAGCCTTATCGAAAAAAAGGTAGATTATATCGGTTTGGGACCGTTTCGCTTCACTACTACTAAATCTAAATTAGGACCTATTTTAGGAATTGATGGCTATAAATCTATTCTAAATTCAGTGCAATCGGACATCCCGATGGTGGCTATTGGTGGCATCACTCTTAATGATGTGCCCGAACTTATGGGTACAGGAATTTATGGTGTTGCAGTGTCTGGAGAACTCACGCAGAATTTTAATAACATTCCAGAGTTTAATAATCTTTTAAACGGACCAAGTACCCAAGAACAAGTTTATAAAATGAATAAAAAAGAAGATGATGAATGATTTTTTAACCATTGCAGATAAAACATTTAGTTCGAGATTATTTACTGGAACTGGAAAATTTAGTAATTCTCAGAATATGAGAGATGCCATTTTAGCTTCAGAAAGTGAATTGGTTACTGTAGCTTTAAAACGCGTAAATGCATCTGATTTAGAGGATGATATATTAACGCATTTAAACCATTCGTCGATACATTTATTGCCAAACACCTCTGGAGTACGTACTGCCGAAGAAGCTGTGTTTGCGGCCAATTTATCCCGAGAAGCGTTACAAACCAATTGGGTGAAATTAGAAATTCATCCCGATCCTAAATATTTATTACCCGATCCTATTGAAACCTTAAAAGCAGCAGAGATTTTGGTTAAAGAAGGATTTGTGGTGATGCCATATATTCATGCCGACCCTGTTTTATGCAAGCGCTTGGAAGATGTTGGCGTGCAATGTGTCATGCCTTTAGGAGCACCTATAGGTAGTAATAAAGGGTTAAAAACGTTAGAATTTCTGGAGATTATTATAGCGCAAAGTAATGTTCCGGTAATTGTAGATGCAGGAATTGGGAGTCCATCTCACGCCGCCTTTGCTATGGAATTAGGAGCAGACGCTGTTCTTGTAAATACTGCAATTGCTGTATCTCAGAACCCTATAGAAATGGCTAAAGCATTTAAATTGGCTGTACAAGCTGGACGTATGGCTTATAAGGCTAAGTTAGCACCTGTTAAACAACATGCCGAAGCAAGTAGTCCATTAACAAGTTTTTTAAACGCATAAGTTATGAGCACTTTTAAAACCCTTTTAAATCAATATAATTGGAACGATACGTTGCAAAGTATTTATGCTAAAACCGAAAACGATGTGTTACAGGCTTTAGGAAAATCGACTCGGGATTTAGAAGATTTTAAAGCCTTAGTGTCTCCTGCCGCCGCACCTTACTTGGAAGATATGGCGCAATTGAGTCAGCAAATTACTAAGAAACGTTTCGGGAATACCATACAAATGTATGCGCCTATGTATTTGAGTAACGAATGTCAAAACATTTGTACCTACTGTGGTTTTAGCATGACAAATAAAATACCGCGTCGAACTTTAAATGATGCTGAAATATTAAAAGAAACCGCTTTCTTAAAATCTAAAGGTTACGATCATATTTTATTAGTCACAGGAGAAGCCAACCGCACAGTAGGCGTGGAGTATCTAAAGCATGCCATTCAACTTATACGCTCTCAATTTTCTAATATCACCATAGAAGTCCAACCTTTAGATCAGGATGAATATGAACTATTAATAGAACACGGTTTGTATGCTGTTTTAGTATATCAAGAGACGTATCATCGTGACGAATATAAGAAGCATCATCCCAAAGGTAAAAAATCAAATTTCGATTACCGATTAGAGACTCCAGACCGTTTAGGAAAAGCGGGGATTCATAAAATTGGATTGGGAAGTTTGTACGGTTTAGAAGATTGGCGCGCCGACAGTTTTTTTACAGCGCTTCATTTTAAATACCTTCAAAAAACCTATTGGAAAACAAAATACAGTATGTCTTTCCCGCGTTTACGTCCGTTTTCAGGTGGCTTAGAGCCTAAGGTAGAAATGACAGATCGGGATTTGGTACAACTTATTTGTGCGTATCGTTTATTAGATGAAGATTTAGAATTATCTATGTCTACTCGAGAAAGTGAATTGTTTAGAGATCATATTGTCAATTTAGGAATCACCTCTATTAGCGCAGAGTCTAAAACGAACCCTGGAGGCTATGTAGTTGAAAAACAATCACTAGAACAGTTCGAGATTTCCGATGAGCGACCGACAGAAGTCGTAGCAGAAATGTTAAAATCTAAAGGATTAGAAGTTGTTTGGAAAGATTGGGCAAACAATTGGCAATAATTATTAAATTTACGGCATGCTAAATAAGGAAGAACATTTACAATATAAACGTCATTTAACTTTAGAAGATATTGGCGAAGTTGGTCAGAATAAATTAAAAGACGCTAAAGTATTAGTGGTTGGAGCTGGAGGTTTGGGCTGTCCGATCTTACAGTATCTAACAGCCGCTGGTGTGGGAACAATTGGTATTATAGACCACGATAGTGTAGATCAAACTAATTTACAGCGTCAAGTATTATATGGTTATAATGATATCGGAAAGTTTAAAGTGTCTTGTGCCATTTCTAAGTTAGAACAACTTAATAAGTTTGTTAAATTCAAATCGCATATCGATCGCTTAACGAAGTCTAATGCTAAGAAGATTTTCAAAGCCTACGATATTATTGTGGATGGGACCGATAATTTTGGTACCCGATATTTAATCAATGATGCGGCTGTATTGACAGAAAAACCGGTTGTTTTTGGATCTATTTTTAAATTCGAAGGACAAGTTTCTGTTTATAATTATAAAAACGGACCGACTTATAGATGCTTATATCCAAAAACGGATGGTGGTAATTTAAATTGTGAAGAAGTTGGCGTATTAGGCGTTTTACCAGGCATTGTGGGCTTATTACAAGCCAATGAGGTGATTAAAATGATTTGCGAAATAGGAGAGGTGTTAACAGGAAAACTGTTAGTATTTAACGCCTTAAGCATGAGTCAGAATATAATTTCTTACGATAAAACAGTACATGCTCATGTGACGTATATTGAAGATGTCGAGGAAGAATTCAACGTGAATACTTCAATGAAATCTTTAACTTTCGATGAATATTTGAAGCATAAAGACGATCTGTTTGTACTAGATGTAAGGACGCTTAAAGAGCACGATATGTTTCATTTATCTCACGATTATCATATTCCGCTCAAGGAAATAAGTGATCGCTACATCGAGATCGATACTAATAAATCCATTTTGGTCTATTGCCAAACAGGGAAACGTAGTATACAAGCTATTGAAATATTAAAAGGATTAAATATTAAAAACAAGCTGTACAATTTGAAAAACGGCTTACAACAACCTATTTAATCCATGCTATAAATTGTAAGTGCTACATTGCATTAGGACCACCAAACTACAAAACATTTTGATAGTAATCCCTTGGGCGACTTCATCCAACATAAGGGTGCTGTCTTGTTGTCGATTAAGGGTTGAAGTTTATCTACAAACGCTACAAAGTTTAACCACGGAGTTTGTGTTTTAACCTCACACAGCCAATCTGTTTTGGCGGGCATGTAAAACTTACAATCTTGAAATTGAAGTAAGGCGTTATAGTGTATATAAAATCCTTTTACACAATCTGGATTTATGGTATTAAAACGGACAGTTTCGGAATTATAAGGGATAAAGAGTTGTGCTTTAAAATACACTTGCTGTTGCAGGTTTGCTGGCTCCAAATCTAAAGTCGTTTTTAAAAACGTTGCTGTTTCTGGACGATATAACAGCGGAAGTTGCTTATCTTTTAGCTTCGTTAATTTATCCACTAAACTATCCTTTCTATTAGGGCCAATCCAATGGTCGTATTCTGTGGCGCCTACACTCGGATCGTACAAATAAAACTTATATACAATCTCTAAATGAATGGGTGTACCGTCTTGTTTTAAAAGACAATCTATTTCTCCTAGTGTTATTTTGTCTTTCTGAATTTGAATGTTTTCAGTAAGAATCTCAATGTTTTTATGCCGACGTAATTCAAAACTTACAAAACGTTCAACGCGTTTTCCTAATCTGAGTTTGCTATCCAAAACAGTGTTAAGTGCTACATGAGGCATAGCCTCTAGATTAAATTGCTGTATACCCCAAGATGTTTTACCACTCCAAAGTTGTTTGGTGTTTCTGTAACCGTTGTATTGCTCAAGAATAGTCGTCAATGGTGTTATTTTTAGATTTCACATGCTAAATATAGTAAAATACACGTCTATAATTAGACACGTTCTAAATTCAAAACATAGTTTAAAATTTCATAATTATTTCTTAAATTTATAAGAGATTTAAAAACCAAGAATTTGGCTACCAATATATTACCAGACAAAAATTCGAAATGGCTTCCTGTATCCATTGTTATTCTAGGAAGCATCGTTGGTTTGGGATTATTTTTGGCTAAAGAATCGGAAATCGTTTCTTATATGACCGATGATCCTAAAGCGTGTGTAAATTGTCATGTTATGACATCCGAATATAATAGCTGGATGCATAGTTCGCACAGAGAAGTTGCTTCTTGCAACAGTTGCCATGTTCCTCAGGATAATATTTTTAGCGCGTATTACTTCAAAGCTAAAGATGGATTATATCATTCTTACGTGTTTACAATGCGCAAAGAACCTCAAGTTATTAATATGTTAGAGGCGTCTCAAGAAGTGGTGCAACAAAACTGTATTCATTGCCATCAAGATCAACTTATTGACCCCAAATTAGCGAGTTGGTCAGATACCCACAAAGAAAATAGAACAGAACGCGCCTGTTGGAGTTGCCATATGGAAGTCCCTCATGGTAAAGTTCATGGACTTTCTAGCACAAAATATACTATTGCACCCATACCTACAGATAAAGCCAAAGATGTGGTGCCAGAATGGTTAAAACAAGAAATTAAAAAATAATTAAAATCTATTCATATGAAAAATTGGATCTTATTTGTAATTACTGCGATTGTGGTTTTTCTATTGGGAATGTTAGCTTCTAGCGTAATTAACAGAAAGAGTGAAGCTAAATTTGCCTATGTTCCACAAGTCGAAATTTCCGAAAATGAACCTAGGAATGAAATTTGGGGGAAGAATTTCCCAAAGGAATATCAATCATATATTCAAACTTTAGATACTTCATTTGCTTCTTTTCAAGGTGGAAGTAAAACAATTGATATGTTAGAAGATGATCCAAGATTAGTAGTATTATGGGCTGGATATGCGTTTTCTAAAGATTATAACCAAGGTCGAGGACACTATTACGCTATAGACGATGTTAGAAATATTTTAAGAACAGGAGCTCCTACGGGTGAAGGCGACGGACCTATGCCAGCAACATGTTGGACGTGTAAAAGCCCAGATGTTCCAAGATTGATGAATGAAAAAGGAGTTACAGAATTCTATAGCGGAAAATGGGCTGATAAAGGTTCTGAAATTGTAAATCCTATTGGGTGTGCAGATTGTCATGATTCTAAAGATATGAGCCTTCAAGTTACTCGACCTGCTCTAGTAGAAGCCTTCGAGGAAATGGGTAAAGATATTACCAAAGCGACGCATAATGAAATGCGTTCTTTAGTATGTGCTCAATGTCATGTTGAATATTACTTCGATAAAAAATTACCAGGTAAAGAAGGTGTACCTTATTTAGTATTCCCTTGGAAAAACGGAATGTCGGCTGAAAATATGGAAGCATATTACGACGAGATTGAATTTAGCGATTGGACTCACGAATTAAGTAAAGCACCAATGTTAAAAGCACAACACCCGGGTTACGAAACGTATTTAACAGGTGTACATGCCGATAGAGGTGTATCTTGTGCCGATTGCCATATGCCTTATAAAACTGAAGGTGGACAAAAATTTACAGATCACCACATTCAATCCCCTTTAAATAATGTTGCTAATTCTTGTCAGGTATGTCACCGTCAAGAAGCAGATAAGTTAATTGAGAATGTGTATTCTAGGCAAGCAAAATCTACAGAATCGCGTTTAAAATTAGAAGATGCGTTAGTAAAAGCACATTTAGAAGCTAAAAAAGCTTGGGATTTAGGTGCTACAGAAGAGCAAATGCAACCTATATTAATGGATATTAGACATGCACAATGGCGTTGGGATTATGCTGCAGCTTCACACGGTGCTTCATTTCATGCGCCTGTAGAAATTGGACGAGTTATAGCTTCTGGTTTAAACGTTGCTGCAGATGCGCGAGTAAAATTAGCGCGATTACTTTCAACTCTTGGTTTTAATCAAGAAATGGATTACCCAGATATCTCTTCAAAAGAAAAAGCTCAAAAATATATTGGTATCGATTTAGAGCGATTAAAACAAGAGAAAGAAGTATTCAAAAAAGAGTTAATTCCAGTTTGGTTAGAACAAGCCAAAGAACGTGAGTCTAAAATGGATATTAAACAAGTGACAATGAACAACTAAAACATTTAACCATTAATTTTAGTAAACCTCATGACGATTATACATTTTCATGAGGTTTATTATATACACAAACGATGAACAAATTTTTACGATTCCTATTTTCCCCAGCAATAGCCTTAGTATTATTAGTCATTTTTGCAGTCGCAATGGCAACTGCAACTTTTGTAGAAAACGATTTCAGTACGCAAACCGCTAGAACATTAATTTATAATGCTTGGTGGTTCGAAATGGTTATGCTACTTCTTACGCTAAATTTTATTGCCAATATTTTTAAATATAAACTCTTTCGCAAAGGAAAAATCCCAGTATTAATGTTTCACCTTGCATTTGTAGTTATCGTTATTGGTGCTGCTATTACGCGATTTACAGCTTATGAAGGGATCATGAGAATAAGAGAAGGGGCAACGTCTAATACGATTGTATCCGATAGAAATTTTGTTCAACTGCATGCCAGTACAGATTCGATTAAAGCTCTAAATGCTAAAAAAGAGATTTACTTTTCTCCGTTAAAAGACAACAGCTTTTCACTCGATGAAACGTTTAATGGTCATGACATAGAAATTTCGTTTAAAGAATTTATTGCCGATGCTAGATTAGATTTAAAAGCTGTAGAAACTGGCGGAGATAATATTTTAGAAATTGTAGTATCTGAAGGTGAAGGTCGCGAAAATAGATTAATAAAATCTGGAGAGATTGCAAAAATAGGCATGCATGCCCACGAACTAACCTTTAATAATGAAGTCCCACAAGGATTAAATATTCGTGAGGGACAAAACGGACTAGAAATTAAAGCAGCACACGACATTAGCTTTTTTATAATGGCAGAACAAAATGCTGGAAATTTAGAAGCCAATACGTGGCACCCTATGACGATGCAAACGCTATACCGCATGGGGGACATGGCAGTTGTTCCTATGAAACATCATGAAAGTGCCAAGATGGGCTGGGTAACAGGTTCAGAAAAACCTAAAGACAATAAAGATAATATTGATGATATTGTGTTGCTAAATGCCACAGTAGATGGACAAACCGAAGAAATTGAATTATTATATCGTCATGGATTTTTACCTATTTCCGAAAGCAAAACGATTAATGGTGTAGACCTCACGTTGTCGTACGGAGCCACACCTATTCTTACGCCTTTTAGTATAAAATTAGACGATTTTGAATTGATTCGTTATCCAGGGTCAACAAGTCCGTCTTCATATTCCAGTGACATTACAGTATTGCACCCGGAAAAAAATGAAAGTTTCGCTTATAAAATATTTATGAATAATGTATTGGATTATGGTGGATATCGTTTCTTCCAGGCCTCTTACGATACAGACGAAAAAGGAACTGTTTTGGCCGTTAACCATGACCGAGCAGGAACAATTGTGACCTATATAGGATACTTTTTTATGAGCTTAGGAATGCTTTGGACCTTATTCGGAAAAGGCTCTCGTTTTACTTTAATTCAGAAGAAATTGAAAAAACTAAAACAACAAAAAGTAATTACTGCATTACTTTTGCTATTAACATTGCATACAGCTCAAGCCAATAACGTTGATAAAAAAGCTGATAGTTTAGCACAAACTCAAATTATAGATAAACACCATGCTTCATTATTTGGCCGCTTAATGGTTCAAGATTTAGACGGAAGAATAAAACCTATAAACTCATTAGCTTCCGAATTTTTAAGAAAAATATCACGTAAACCTTATTATAAATCTGAATCGGTGCGTTTAGATGCCAATCAGACCTTTTTAGCTTTACATTCTCATCCAGATGTTTGGTCGTTAATTCCATTAATTAAAATTGATCCGGAAAAAGGAGGGGAGATTTACAATAATTTAGAGCAAAGCTCAGATCATTTGGTGGCCTTTGCAGAATTTATAAAAAATGATGGTGAATATTTACTTGAAAAAGCAGTAGAAGAAGCCAATACCAAAAAGCCCGCAGAACGCAGTGAATTCGATAAGGAAATGCTAAAAGTAGACGAGCGTTTCAATATTTTATATAATGTCTTTGCGGGGAATTATTTAAAAATCTTTCCTTTAAAAGACGATGAAACAAAAACATGGTATAGTTATTCACACGATTTTTCGAACTTCTCGCAAGAAGATGCCGATTTCGCAAAAGCGATATTACCTATTTACTTTAGAGATATTGAAAACGCTAAATCGAGTGGCGACTGGGTGCCTGCAGAAAATGACTTGGCGTATATAAAAAAGTATCAAGAAGTTTTGGCTGCAGATATTATGCCGTCTAGTCAGCATATAGAAGCAGAGTTATGGTACAACGAACTAAATGCTTATTTCTGGTTGTTTCAGGCGTATTGGACCCTTGGTTTTGTGTTGTTAATAATCGCCTTGTATCGTATTTTTTCTAACAAAAAGAGCATTAATATTATATTTAACATCTTGGTTGCCATTACATTAATTGCCTTTATTATCCATACTGGAAACCTTATTTTACGGTGGTATGTTGCACAGCATGCACCTTGGAGTAATGGTTACGAAATGATAACTTTTGTAGCATGGTCCATCATGTTATTTGGAATTATATTTTATAGAAAATCAGACTTTGCTTTACCATTGTCCACATTATTTGCTGGAACCTTACTATTTGTAAGTTATTTAGATTGGTTAAGTCCGGAAATTACAAACCTTATGCCAGTACTAAAATCGTATTGGTTAAAAATTCATGTGGCAACTATTATTAGTAGTTACGCACCTTTAGCGTTATCGGCCTTGTTAGGATTAATGGCCATGTTACTTATGATTTTTAAAACTCAAAAGAATAAAGCACAAATAGATCTTAGAATTAAAGAACTAACATACATTAATGAATTATCGATGACAATTGGTTTGTTTGTATTATCCATAGGAACTTTTTTAGGAGGTGTTTGGGCAAACGAATCTTGGGGACGCTATTGGGCTTGGGACCCTAAAGAAACTTGGGCTTTAATAAGTATTATAATTTATGCTATCGTGTTACACTTACATTTCGTACCTAAATTAAATAACAGATATGTACTTAACATGGTAAGTGTCTTTGCTTTTTTCTCAATCATCATGACGTCTTTTGGAGTTAATTATTACCTGTCAGGTTTACACTCTTATGCAACAGGAGATCCTGTACCAATTCCAAAATTTGTGTATGTGTTAGTAGCCATTGTTTGTATTATAAGTGCTTTAGCGTATTACAAATATGACATAAATCGTAGGAAAGTAAAAAAATAGAAAAGAGTGGTTTCTTTATAATTTAATACATCTTATCATATTGATAATTAATCGCTTAATAAGATTAACGATTCTTATTTTTTTTTTAATTATTTGTCAATAGAATTATAAAAATATGAGATTTCAATAATTTCTAGAGAATCATGCATAAAAACCCTAGAAAAGGCCTTATTTTTGCATTCCTTTAAAACCTATTATAAATGTCAGTTACAGCTACAGATTTAGCAGAGAGAAACGCCGGAAAAGATTTATATAGTTATCAGCAAGGAGCCATAAACAAGATATTTCAATGTTTTGAAGAAGCTCCAGAAGATTACCATTTATTATATCAATTACCAACTGGAGGTGGAAAAACAGTAATATTTTCTGAAATTGTAAGGCAATATTTAAAGCATCATAATAAGAAAGTGCTTGTGATGACGCACCGTATCGAATTATGTAAACAAACCTCTGGGATGTTAACAGAATTTGGTGTTACCAATAAGGTTATTCACAGTAAAGCTAACTTAGATGATCAAGCAGATTACAGTTGTTTTGTAGCCATGGTTGAAACGTTGAATAACCGATTAAACGATGGTAAGTTAGATATCTCTGATGTGGGTTTAATTATTATTGATGAAGCGCATTACAACTCCTTCACCAAATTATTCAAATTCTTCGATAAATCTTTCATCTTGGGTGTTACAGCAACGCCTTTAAGTTCGAATATTAAATTACCCATGAATGATAACTACAACGAGCTAATCGTTGGAGAAACCATTCAATCTTTAATTGAAAATGAATTCTTAGCACGTGCCGAAGTGTATTCTTATAATGTAGGATTAACTTCATTAGTAGTGGGTGCAAACGGGGATTATACCGTAAAATCTTCGGAAGATTTATATACTAATAGCGACATGCTTGGTAAGTTAATTCAGGCTTACGAAGAGCGCTCTAAACATAAAAAGACCCTAATCTTTAACAACGGTATTAATACGTCTTTACACGTTTACGATACCTTTAAAGCTGCAGGTTATAATGTAGCACATTTGGATAATACAAACACCAAAAGTGAGCGTAAGAAAATATTAAAGTGGTTTAAAGAAACACCAGATGCAATTCTAACATCGGTTAGTATTTTAACTACAGGGTTCGATGAGCCTACTGTAGATTCTATTATCTTGAATCGTGCAACAAAATCATTAACGTTATACTACCAGATGATTGGTCGTGGTTCGCGTATATTAAAAAACAAGTCTAAATTTAATGTTATCGATTTAGGTAACAATTTCCACCGTTTCGGACCTTGGGGAGCAGATTTAGATTGGCAGAAAATATTTAGATCTCCTAATTTCTATTTAGATGGAATTATGAGTGACGACGAACTAGAAGAGAACTTTAGATACGAAATGCCAGACGAATTACGTGCTGAATTTAAGAAATCTAATTCTGTGTATTTCGATGTTAAAAAGACATATATCGATTCTATTCGTAAAGGAGAATCTTCTAAAGTGGTACTAGAACGTTCTATTCATCATCATTCTTATATCTGTATCGAGAACAGTGAAGATGTTTATGATGCCTTAGATCTTGCCAAGAAATTGGGAGACGATATCGACTATCGCATTCAGCGTTATACAAAATGTATCAGTAAGAGTACATTTAATTTTGTAGAGTGGTTGCGCGACGATTACCGCAAAAAATTAAGAGCACATATCCGTGAGAACTTCGATGATTTATATGAAGAAATTAACGGATACCCGCCAGAAGAATAGACTTCTCTTGCAACGTTATGTTGCTCGAGCGCAGTCGAAAGCGTTTTATACAATATCTCGATTTCCGTAGATACCGCTTCATAGTCAAACATAAAAAAACAATAAGCGTATTCAATTTTATTTGAATACGCTTTTCTTTTTGTAACAATAGGCGCTCGAGCGGCGTCGAGAGCTTTTTAATCTACATCTCGACGCCGCTCGATGAGATTTATGTTCAAGTATAAAGTACAAAAACCTTATACTAAATTTGTTTCAGTATCTCAGAAATACTAACATAATTTTACCTAAGGTATTCAATTTGCCATTCCCTAAACTACCTTCAAAGTAACGATACTAATTTATTTGAATATCATACACTTACAGGGCGCTCGAGCGGAGTCGAGAGCATTTTAACCTACATCTCGACGCGGCTCGAAGAGATTTATATTTAAGTATAAAGTACAAAAAATGTCATAGTGACCTAATTTTAGCATCACATAAGTAGCAACATAATTCTACTTAAAAGAATCAATTTAAGAGACTCTGAACTAAATTCAAAGTGATGATAATAATCAAAATGTATATAACTTACTTACAGGGTGCTCGAGCGGAGTCGAGAGCTTTTTAATCTACATTTCAACGTCGCTCGATCACCTTTATATTCAAGTATAAAACAAAAAAAAGCGTACTCAATTTTATATGAATACGCTATGCTTTTTTACGATATTGGAGTCGAATATTTTTTTACCTAAGACTCAGATTCCGTTTTAAACGTCCAAGCCAAAATTCTGCTTTTCTTGTTTCCTTGCTCCATAGAAATGGTTTTATAAGTCGCTTTTAATTTTTCTAATTGTTTTTTCAGTTTACTTAAGTTTTCCTGTTTAGAAACTAAAGTTGTAAACCAACCCACCTGATCTTTAAACGCGACACTTTGCTTAATCATACGTTTAATAAATAAAGCTTCGCCACCATTACACCATAATTCGTGTGCTTGTCCGCCAAAATTCAATTCTGCTGGACCGGATTTCTTAAGGTTTTTAAGTTTCTGTTTCGTTGCACGTGTCGCTTCTTCTTCAGATCCGAAGAATGGCGGATTACACATAGTAAACGTAAATTTTTCATCAGCTTTAATCACACCTTCAAAAATATTGGCAGGATTAGCTTGCAGACGAATATCTATCTTTTTAAGTAGGGCAGGTGTTAATCCCACATTATGTTTGGCACTTTCAACAGCACTTGCACTAGTATCGCAACCCACCATTTTCCAGTCGTAAATTTGTGCACCCAAAATAGGGTAGATGGTATTCGCACCCACGCCAATATCAAGACCTTTCACTTGTTCTGCTAGTTTCTCGACGTGTAATAAGTCATTTATATAATGAATATAATCTGCACGACCAGGAATGGGCGGACATAAATAACCTTTAGGTATTCTCCAATCTGTTAATCCGTAATCGGCAATTAAGATGGCTTTATTTAAATGAAAAACCGCATCACTTTTTTCGAAATGAATGGTTTTTTGTTTGGTTAACGGACTAGTAATTACAAACGAACCTAATTTAGGATACGCTTGAATTAAGGCATCAAAATCGTATGATTTTTTATGCTTGTTATTAGAGTGCATAGATATAATTTGTGGCAAAGATAAACTAAAAATTAGCAACACATCAGAAATCGAAATTTGTATTAGAACGCAGTTTAAATTAGTATACCTTTGCAATCTGAAATTTATATTATGGCATCATTTAAACATTTAGGCGTAGAACCCGAATTTATACAAGCTTTAAAAGAATTAGGGATTAAACATCCTTCTGAAATTCAAGAGAAAGCAATCTCTGTGTTATTAAAATCGAAAACAGATTTTATCGGATTAGCACAAACAGGTACTGGAAAAACGGCCGCTTTTGGTTTGCCTTTACTTCAAAATATAGATCCAAAATTAAATCATGTTCAGACTTTAGTTTTAGCACCTACACGAGAACTTGTACAACAAATTAAGAAGCAGTTATTTAAATTCACGAAATTTAGTGAAGCTAAAATCTTTGTTGAAGGGGTTTATGGTGGTGAAAAAATAGATATTCAGATTCAGAATTTAAAACGTACCACACATGTTATCGTTGCTACTCCTGGCCGTTTAAACGATTTATTAGATCGTAAAGTTATCGATCTTAGAAAAGTAAATACCGTGGTTTTAGACGAAGCAGACGAAATGTTAAGCATGGGATTTAAAGATGCACTAACCAAAATTTTAGACCATACACCAATGGCTAAAAATACATGGTTATTCTCAGCAACTATCCCGTCGGGAATACAACAAATTATAGATCAGTATATGTCGCCTAAGGCAGTGCGTGTGGTGATTAATAAGAATGAGTTGGTTAACGCTAACATTTCTCATACTTATATTACCACCACTATAGATCAGAAACAAAACGTTATTTTAAGTTTACTAGAAGCCAGACCAGACGATCGTGGTATTATTTTTTGTAGAACAAAAGCGGGGACGCAAGCCTTAACCGAATTTTTAAAGGAGGAAGGTTTTTCGGCTGAAGCTTTAGAAGGCGATATGCAACAACGTGATCGCGAAAAAGTAATGCGTGCCTTTAAGAAAGGAAATTTACAAGTATTAATTTCTACCGATGTATCGGCTAGGGGAATAGATGTAAACGATTTGGCGTTTGTATTACACCATCAGCTTCCTGAGCATATAGAATATTACACACACCGTAGCGGACGAACAGCACGTGCGGGAAAAACGGGACAGTCTATTGCTTTAATTTTAGGGAGTGAATTAAAACGCATTCACGAGATGAATAAAGAATTAGGTATTAAGTTTAAAGAGATTTCTATTTAATATTGACAGTATTCAATGGCGTTGAGAGCTTTTAACTCTACATCTCGACTCCGCTCGATGACCTTTTTAATGAAGTATAATAGAAAGCGTATTCAATTTAATTGGAATACGCTTTTTTATTGCAATTTTAAAGGGTGCTCGAGCGGCCTCGAGAGCCATAAAACTCCATCTCGACTCCGCTCGATGACCCTTGTAATGAAGTATGAACTTAAAATAATATTACTGAACTTGTTTTAGAATCTCACAAGTAACAAAATTATTCTTCTTGAGATATTAATTCTGCTAGTCTCTAAAATTAGTCGAATGTGCTTCTAACAATCAAATTTTATAGGGTGCTCGAGCGGAGTCGAGAGCTATACAAATTTCATAAAAACTGCATCTCGACTCCGCTCGATGACCCTTTGATGCAAATTTTATGACATATCCATCTCGACCACCCTAGCTACACATTATTCTTATTGTATTTTCATAAATTCAAAAAACAAAAGCCTCCAATCTATAATAGATTGGAGGCTTTTTAAATTCAATATAATCTGATAAACTAATCGTTTATTAAAGGCTTAATTACTTTTAAAAGGGTTTCGGCAACCAACTCAGACGATGCTGGGTTTTGTCCGGTAATTAAATTTCCATCTTGTAAAACATGTACAGCCCAATCGTCGCCTTTAGAGTAGATACCGCCATTTTCTTTTAGCATATCTTCCACTAAGAATGGCACCACGTCTGTTAATTGTACAGCTTCTTCTTCAGAGTTTGAAAATCCTGTTACTTTTTTCCCTTGTACTAAAGGTGTTCCATCTGCATTTTTTACACTTTTTAAAGCGGCAGGTGCATGACATACAAATCCGATAGGTTTTTGAGCGGCGTTAAAACTTTCAATTAATTTAATCGATGTTTCATCGTTGGCTAAATCCCAAAGTGGTCCGTGACCTCCTGGATAAAATACAGCTTCGAAATCGCTAGCTTTTACGGTAGATAACGGCACGGTATTGTTTATTTTATCTTGTGTCTCAAGATCTGTTTTGAACCGAATAGTTGCAGGTGTTTGCGCATCTTCCGTATCACTTGTTGGATCTATTGGCGCTTGTCCGCCTTTAGGAGTTGCGATAGTAATGGTAGCACCATTATCTAATAAGGCGTAATATGGACTTGCAAATTCTTCAATCCAGAAGCCTGTCTTTTTCCCTGTATTTCCTAATGTATCGTGTGATGTTAAAACAAATAATATGTTCATAATCTTTGGTTTTTAAAGTTAATAATTAACGAGAGATACCACTTAGTAAGCCATGCGTACTATGTTCTCTGCATCTTCCGGTTTTAAGCTTTGATGTTCTCCTAAACCTAACCAACCACGTTCCGTAAAACGTTGTGAAATGGTTTCGGCAGTACCTTCGTAATCTTCTGTGTATTTAGATAATTTGGTTTCAATCCCCATCTGATTGAAAAACGTTTCCGTTTTTTCGATCGCTTCGTAAGCTTTATCTTCTAAAGTTCCTTCGGTAACATTCCAAATGCGTTCTGCATATTGCGCTAATTTCTCTTTTTTAGTTTCGAAATTATATTGGTAATGACTTGGAGCGATAATCGCTAAAGTACGCGCATGGTCAATACCGTAAAGCGCTGTTAATTCGTGTCCGATAGCATGAACCGCCCAGTCTGTAGGCACTCCTTTCTGAATCAATCCGTTTAATGCCATTGTACAACTCCACATAAAGTTAGAAGTCGCATCATAATCAGACGGATCTTTTAATACACTTGGAGCCACTTCTAAAAGCGTTTGCATAATACCTTCGGCAAAACGATCTTGAAGTAAGGCACCAGCAGGGTAGGTCATGTACTGTTCTAAAACGTGAGTAAAGGCATCGGTAATTCCGTTTACCAATTGGCGACGCGGAATAGAGGTAATCACTTGTGGATCTAAAATAGAGAACTCAGGAAATAAGCCAGCGCCACCCATTGCTAATTTTTCTTTAGTTTCTTTATTGGTTATTACAGCACCAGAATTCATTTCAGAACCTGTAGCCGGTAAAGTTAATACCGTTCCAAAAGGCATACCTTTTAATGTTGGTTTTCCTCCGGTTAAAATCTCCCAAGGGTTTTCACCGTCGTATAAAGCAGCAGCAGATAAGAACTTTGTTCCGTCAATAACAGAACCACCACCTACAGCTAATAAATAGGTAATGTTTTCTTCTTTAATCACCTCCAGGGCTTTCAATAATACCGAATATTCTGGATTGGCAGGAATACCACCAAACTCTACATGTTCAACATCTTTTAAAGCGGTTTTTACCTGATCGTAAATACCATTCTTTTTAATACTTCCGCCACCATAAAGCACTAATACTTTGGCATCGGATGGAATTTCTTCGGTTAATTTAGCAATTGTATCTTTTCCGAAAATTATTTTTGTTGGATTCTTAAATTCAAAATTTTTCATCATCCTTAATTTTATATGTTTTTAATCCTATTTACTTTTTTTACTACAACTAGTCTTGTGAGGAGTATAATAGCAACTCACGTTAAAATAAATTCTCTAACGCTTTAAGAATATCACTTGGTTCTGCACGTGTTCTATAATCTACATCTACATAACTCCATTTTACCACACCTTCACGATTTAAAACAAACGTTGCAGGAATAGGTAACATCGTAGCATTACCCTTATTAATTTTTTCTAAATCTAAGCCACGATCTTCACGCATGTGTTCAGCTAAAAACTCAGGGACTTCCCAAGCCACTCCATATTGAAAAGCAACTTTTGCATCCTGATCGGATAACACGCCATAATGCATAGTGCTAATCTCTTCATCAGATAAACTTCCGTCTGGTACTTGCGGACTGATAGCAACTAAGTTTGCACCCAACTTACGAATGTCGCCTAAAATTTCCTGTAATGCTCTTATTTGTAAGTTGCAATACGGGCACCAATCACCACGATAAAAGGTAACTACCACAGGACCATTTTCTAATAAGTTATCTAACGAAACAGATTTTCCTCTAGCGTTAGGTAATTTAAATTTTGGTGCTGTTTCTCCAACTTTTATTGCATTTTCACCTTGTTCGAAAGCTTTAGCTTCTTCAATTGCAGCATCGACGCCTTTCATGAATTCAGGATTTTTTAATCGTCCTTCTGCTATTTTAGCGTCCGTTTGTTCTTTTAAGTTTTCCATTATATTGATTTATTTTGCTACAACTTATAGATGATCTTGCCAAACTTGGTTCTGTATTTTAACTCCTTAAAACACCAAACCAAGTTCAGGTGGACCATAATTAACACACAATTATTTTTTCAATAATTAAGCTTTAACAATCATTTTACCTTTATTCTTTCCGCTGAATAAATCAATGAATGCTTGTGGAGTATTTTCAAACCCTTCCACTATAGTTTCTTTATATTTCAATTCGCCTTTACTTACCCATTCCGAAAGTTGCTTAATAGCTTCAGGGAATTTATCTGCGTAATTAGAGACAATAAAACCTTGCATTAATGCACTGTTTTTTACTAAAAATGGTTGTACACTTACTCCTGTAGGAAGTTCTGTACTGTTATATACCGAAATCGCACCACAAATAATTAGTCGCGCAAAACGATTAATACTAAACAATGCACTGTCCGAAATCGATCCACCAACATTGTCAAAGTACACATCTACACCATCAGGACATGCTGTTTTAATGGCTTGCGTCATATCTTCGGTAGTTTTGTAGTTAATAACATCGTCAAAACCGAAATCTGTTTTCAATAATTCTACTTTTTCATCTGTTCCAGCGATACCGACAACACGAAGACCTAAAATCTTTCCTATTTGTCCTACAACACTTCCAACAGCACCTGCCGCACCAGACACTAATAAAGTTTCTCCTGCTTTAGGTTTTCCTATTTCATGTAATCCTAAAAATGCTGTTAATCCAGTCATTCCTAGCACTCCTAAATATGCACTAAGTGGTGCTTGTTCTTCACTTACTTTTGTAAGTCCTTCACCATTAGAAACTTGTTCTGTTTTCCACTCTAAAGATCCTGAAACGTAATCGCCTTCCTTAAATTTGTCGTTTTTAGAAGCCTTAACTTGCGCTACAACACCAGAAGAAATCGGTTCATTTAAATTAAATGGTGGTACATACGATTTAGCATCACTCATTCGACCTCTTAAATACGGGTCTACAGAGATGTATTTAGTCTCTAAAAGGATTTCTCCTTCAGATATTTGTAAATCTTTGTCTTCTTTTTGGAACTCAAAATCTGATAATTGAGGTGTTCCTTGTGGTCTATTTTTTAATAATATAGTCTGATTCATAATTTTTATATTTAGTCTAATGTGGTTATTAAATCTTCTGTACTTTTTCTTACTTTAACTTGGTTTGCTAACCAGTCGCTAGGTTCGTCTCTGTAACCAATTGGTAATAAAATGGCACTGCGTAACCCTTTTTCTCTTAATCCTAATATTTTATCTACCGCGTCTGGATCAAATCCTTCCATTGGCGTAGCATCTACACCTTCAAAAGCAGCTTGTGCAATGGCCATACCAAAAGCGATATACGCTTGTTTTGCAGCATGTATAAAATTCTCTTCGGCATCTTTTTGTGGGTAGGTACTTAATAACATTTGTCTGTAGTTTTCGAAACCTTCGTTTTCGTACCCACGAATTTCATTAGTTAAGTCGAACACTTCATTAATACGTTGTGCAGTATAGGTATCCCACGCTGCAAAAACTAGTAAATGAGAACAATCGGTAATAACAGATTGGTTCCAAGCTACAGGCTTAATTTGTTCTTTTAATTCTTTATTGGTGACTACAAAAATTTCAAAAGGTTGTAAACCACTAGATGTCGGAGCTAAACGTGCGGCTTCTAAAATGCGATCCATTTTATCTTTTGGCACGACGTTTCCATTCATTGCTTTGGTAGCATATCTCCAGTTTAATTTATCTAATAATTCCATAGTTGTAAATTTGTGATGTTATAATTATTTATTTTTTTATACTTGCCCAAGCCGCTTGGTAGGCATCGTCTAAATGTTTTTTAGTTATTTTAAAATCGCCCCGTTTGTGTGCATTTAATATAAAGGCTAACGGATAAATACTGTACGCATACAGTAAATGATGCGAGAATGGCTTAATAATATCCGCTTTAATACCGCGATCCCACAGGTCGAGTAGGGGCTTTAGGTTAGCCACACCTTCTTGTCTGCTGGCTTCATCTATCATAGGTGTGTTTTCACACTGCGATAAGAAAAACCCTTTTTCAATATCATTTAATTTGTATGTTGCCATACGTCTCCAAACCACTTCAAATCCAGATTCTACAGACAATTCTGTTTTATACGTGGCAAAAGCGAACTGCATATATTCAGATTTTACTTCTTTATATACCTGGTTGATTAAGTCTTGTTTATTTTCAAAATACAAGTAAATCGTAGCAGGCGACACGCTCGCCATTTTAGCAATTTTAGCCATAGGAGCAGCATGGAACCCCTGATTGTTCACCAACGAAATGGTGGCTTCTACGAGGGCCGCACGTTTAATTTCACTCTTTTTTAAAACTGGCATATATTTTAATTTAGAGTACAAAGGTATAAAAAAAGAATAAACATTCATTTTTTAGGTGCTTATTTAAGATGAGTTTAACGTAATTCTCTGTAGTAACCTTTTTAATATTTAAACAATACTATATATTTATAGATAAAAACATAACAAACCACACACATGAATAAAATAGTAACCTTCGGCGAAGTCTTAATGCGCCTATCTCCATTAGGAAATAAAAAAATGAAACAGACCAATTTATTAGAATATTACTTTGGTGGTACCGAGATAAATGTGGGGATTTCTTTAGCGAACTTCGGAAATAAGGTGAAGCATATATCTTGTATTTCAGACGATTTTATAGGGGAAACCGCTATAGGATATTTAAGACAATACAACGTAGATACCCGCGATATTTATAGAACACACCGCCCAATGGGGATGTATTTTCTAGAAGTTGGCGCTGTTATGCGTCCGAGTACCATTGCCTATAACCGTTCCAATTCGGCTTTTTCAGGAGTGACTCCAGATATGGTAAATTGGGAAAAAGCTTTAAACAAATGCAATTGGTTTCATTGGACGGGCATTACACCCGGATTATCGCAAGGGGCGTACGATACTTTAAAAGCGGGATTAATCGCGGCGAAAGCAAAGGGGATCACTGTGTCTTCAGATCCGACATACCGCAGTGGCTTATGGAAATATGGTGTAAATGCCCAAGACGCCATTCAGGATTTAATGCAATATGTCAATATTTTTAATGGCGGTATAGACGAAATTAACGGGATTCTAGGAACCAATTATGGTTACGATAACGAAGATTTTATTACAGCCAGTAAAGAGCTTATAGAAAAGTATCCAAATATTGAAAAGGTATTCGATAAGATTCGGATCTCTATAAACGCATCATGGCAGAAAATTAAAGGCCGTATGTGGAACGGAATAGAATTTAAAGAAACAGACGCCATAGAAATCACGCATATTGTAGACCGTATTGGAACTGGCGATGCATTTGCTGCAGGATTAATTTACGGACTTTTAAACTTCGACGATTATAAAGCTATGGAATTTGCCAGCGCAGCCTGTGCATTAAAACATACATTTCCTGGCGATATCAATTATGCCACAGTAAAAGATGTAGAACATTTATTATCTGGAAATACTGGCGGCCGTGTTAATCGCTAAAACAAAAAGGGTACGAGCGTACTCTTAATTTTCTATTTTACATAATATAAATTATAGAACACATTATAACAATTAACGAAATAGCGCTATTTCGCGATTTTTGACATCATTGCAGATATAACGACATCTAAGTGTTTTATAGCGATAGCGATTATGTACAAGTGAATTGTGGGTTCTTTTTCTAGAAGTTAGTTAAACGATTACAACGCGATAGTTTGTACTTGCGTATAAATCGCGTATTTGGTAAAATGTACGGGGAATTTTGTTTTATGTGATTCTGGTGGATTGTAATACTTGTAGTAGATGATATATTAGACAGTCAAAGCCCAGTTTGTTCTATTAATGTTCGAGCTCAGTCATAAGCATAAAATGATTTGCTTAACAGCACAAATTATAATGGCAATCAAATATTTGAGTTTATAATATTAAAAAGGAAGTTCATCTATATCCTTGTCATCAAAAAAATCATCATATTCATCAACATTAAACAACTTTCTTTTATTGTTTATTTGTAGGAATTCATTAAAAATTATTTCATCTAAAGATATATTCAAATTGTCATACTTATAATCGTTAAAATATTCATCTGAGTTTTCAACTATCTCATATGTAGGAAATATTTGATTCTCGTTAGAATTATAATCAATTGAATTTCTATTATAATTAAAATTAATGATTTCAGTTAAATTTAAAGTTGCTTTATTGTTCCACATTTCCGATTTAAAAATATCCGTACTAATTACAAATGAATCGTTAATTTCGCATTGGATAATTTTTCTATACTGTTCTAGTTTATTAAAAATATCTAAATGATAGTCTTGTTCAGTATTTATTGTATTTAGGAAATTATACTGGTCATCCACTTCTTGTTTGAATAACTTCTTTACATAATTAAATAATGTAATTTTATATTCGGAAATTTTACTCTTCAAGTTAATTTTAAAATGTATTGTAAATAATTGCAAAACATCTAGGAATTCAACTAATGTTTCTTCATTCATTAATGTATAAAAGAAAAAATCGGGAGAAAAACTAGTTATGACGTTATTAAAATCTGAATTACTTTTTACATTATATAAAAATTTTTTTGAATAGAAATTAGTATTATGATTACCCTCTAAAAACGGCCATTTTTTAATCTTCATTAAAGAAACTATTGTAGATTCAGTTTTATTAATGCCATTAAAATAGTAATCAAAAATAGATATTAAATAAAGGTTATTAAGACTATTATATTCTAAGGCAAGCTTATTACTTTTTTTAGTAAAATGCTTTACTAAAATTTCACTAATATCTGTTTTAATAGAAACAAATGGTTCGTAGAAAAAATACCACTGGCTTATGAATTTTGAACCTAATAATATTCTTTCTATTTCTTGTTGATCTTTAGTAATATAATATTTAAGAAAATCTTCGATAGATGGATTTATGAAACCAACTACGGTTAATTTTTCTTCAACCTCAAAATTATTAAAAACATATCGTTCATTTATAACGATAAATCCATTATTCAATCTTCGTAAACTATCTTTAAATGAATTTAGAGGTTTGGTATAATTACTGTATTTTACTTCATAATTTAATCTACTATTATATGCTTTTTCTAAATCCTCTTGTGTTACTTCACTTTTAAGAGAATAAAGGGTATTTAATAAAAAACGTTCATAAATATTTATTTGAAATGAGTAAGCATGACTCCATATTTCTTTCGGATTTTCTAAATTGCTTAAAATGAACAGTTCATATTCCTTTGCATTTAAACCCTGGATTCTTTCTCCTGTAAAAAATTCAATAATTCTAGGAGTAAAGTTATCATGTTTACATATTTTAGAAGCCAATTTTTGTATTACATCATTTTGTTCAAAATTAAGATTAGATTCTAAGATATGATTATGAAGCATTCTTCTTTTAACACCATAAGAATATGACTTCAACTCAATTTTTGCTTCTGATCGTAAAGGGTTAAAATTCCTAAATCTTTCTGACTCATCTAAAAACGAGGTTAATATAAATATTCTAGTATTTAAAATTAAGAATTTATTATCCAAATTCTCAATTCTACTAATGATTCGTATTAAAGCATTTTCAGCAGATTTTGATTTTTGAATTTCAGCTTGAGTATGTCCTAAAAAATCATCAAAATAAAATACTTGCTTTGAATCATCATCTAATAAATTAACTTCAATTTCTTTTATATCATCATAAATAATATTGAGTTGGTAATCATCTTTGATATAATCATAAATAATCATATCGGAAAGAGTACTTTTACCAACGCCAGGATCACCTGTTATGATAATAAACTTGTTCTTATTTAAAACGTACTTTGCTCTACGAAAACTTGTAGTTTCTACAAATAATCGAAATCTTCTTTTTAGAACCTTATCTGTAAATTCTTTTTGTCTCCCCTCAAATTTATAATTAAATATCTTTTTTAATACAATAGAACTAGAAAACCATAATTTATAATGATTTTCTTCTATTTTTTTATTTTCTCTTAGTAATAGATTTAAATCTGAGCACCCGAAGATATCTGATATTGATTCGATATATGGAGAAAAAACTTTTTTGATTTCAAGTTTATTATCTGGACTTAATTCTTGAGAAGTAACAACAATATATCGATTAGGATTTAATTTAAATACTTTATCTTTTTCTTTGTTTTTTAAATCAGATATTAATTTTGAGAAAGTCGATTTTACATAATGTTTAACTTGACCAACGACCTCTAAGTTGTTGGAAGATGTCGACAATAATAAATCTATCCCTTGATCTTTTCCAGGCCTAAAAGTCCTAAAAGATCCTCCTAAATTACTATTCTTATAATTAGCATTAACAAGATCACAAGCCAATTCCTCAAAATCTAATGGGCTTAATGTTGAAAAATCATAATTGGACATATTTACAAATATGGAGATTTTTAAATATAGTAAAAATGATATAATTTATTTGAAGAGAATCGTAAAAATTCAAATATTAATCAAATTTATATTCATTTTACAAGCATTCTACTTCCCTCCCACGTCACTTCATAAAAAGTGTTTCTTCCAAAACATTCCAAGCTAATAAACACGTATTACCTTTCCTGTAACTAAAGATTTAAATAAAAAACTAAACACAACCTCCTCCTACTCCCCTCCTACATTCCTTCGAGGATTCTCCCTAAAATGCCATATTTTACGACGGATTCCCGAAGCATCCCCGAAGCACATTCGAAATAAGTCACTAACAATCAATTGTTTTACCTGCTTAAAAATTTATATTCCCTATACTTCTAGTTATATTTTTTCTTATATTAGTGATGTGTAATGCATTAAAAACCAGAGATATGGCAACATTAAATCAAGGGATTTTGGGTGGCTTTTCAGGGAAAGTTGGTCCTGTAGTGGGTAGCAATTGGCGGGGTAAAAATGTACTGCGGTCGGCACCCACTAAATCTACTAAACCCATAAGTCCAGCCCAACAACGACAACGCGATAAGTTTAAATGTGTATTACAATTTTTAACGCCCATAAAAGGAATACTTACAGAAAACTTTGGTGTTGCTGTGGGCAGTAAATCGCCTTTTAATCAGGCCATGTCTTACCATATGAGAGAGGCGGTACAACAAACACCTACAGGATTTTTCATGGACTATAATAAGGTGCTGGTGGGTATGGGGGGGTTATGCGGCATAGAACAGCCAGTAGTGCAAACCGCTCCAGCACATAAGTTGACTATCACCTGGCAGGATAACAGTAGCCAGGGATTAGCCTACCCAACCGATGCTTTTTTAGCAGTAGCCTACGCGCCTGCTTTGCATCGTTTCGCATATTTTGAGGCGCAGAGCCTGCGCGAAAGCGGACGGGATGTGCTTGATTTTGAAGCGGATTTTTATGGCGAAAGCGTATATCTATGGGCAACGTTTAGGAATACGCACTTAGGTCTTACGGCAACTAGTAGATATTTGGGAGATTATGTGGTGTGATGGGTTTTTATTGTTCTCGAGGCCGCCTCGAACTCCCTGAAGCTTAAATTATGATTTTAATGGTCTTCGAGTAGTTTGTACTGAGCGCAATTGAAGTAGAGTCGAGAAGTATAGTGAGATGCTGACGAAGCTAGCAAACGAAGTTTGACGAGAAGCATGTATTATTTTTAAAAACTAAGAAACACTAAAGTATCATAACAACATTTTTTAGTTCTCGACTCCGCTCGAACACCATTGAAGACCTAAGATATGATTTGAACGGTCTTCGAGCGGAGTCGAGAAGCTAGTATTATCTTTAAAATCTAGAAAGCAATTAGAAATATCAATTCATCATATAAAACTAATACATAGAGCTTTATAATACAATCATTGTTCTCGACTCCACTCGAACGCCCTGAAGCTTAAATTATGATTTTAATGGTCTTAGAGTAGCTTGTATTGAGTGCTGTTGAAGTAGTGTCGAGAAGCTTTCACTATATAAAAACGTAAAAGCATTAAAGCATTAACATAAATACCAATAAAAAAAATGAAGTAATATAACAAAATAATTGTTCTCGACTCCGCTCGAACACCATGGAAAATATGTTATGATTTGAACGGTCTATGAGTAGGCTAGGCTGAGCGAAATCGAAGTAAAGCCTAGAAGCAAATAAACTATCTAAACAAATATGCCAGGATATCTATACATCTTACAATGTTCCGATGGAACTTACTATACAGGAAGTACTAGAAATTTAGAAAAAAGACTGTCTGAACATCAATCTGGAAAGGGATCATATTATACCAAAGCTAGATTACCTGTTATTTTAGTGTTTCAAGAACATTTTTTAAATATTGCAGATGCCTTTCATTATGAGCAGAAGATAAAAAAATGGTCTCATACTAAGAAAAAAGCTATGATTGATAATAATTGGGAATTGATACCTAAACTTTCGGAATGTAAGAATGATACGCATTGTAGAAATAAAAAGTGAAGTTAAAAGGTTCTCAACTCCGCTCGAACACCATGAAAAACTCAACACATGAATTAATCGGTCTTCGAGCGTAGTCGAGAATATACTAGGTTATTTATTTTCGCAATACCTGATTCACAAAGGCTTTCGTCATAAAGTCTACATAGTATTTTACACGCCGTATGGCATCATTTAAATCTTCAGCATGATTAGTAATCGCATCCGAATACGTAATGCCTAAGTCTTGCAAGTTATGTTGTTCCAAATCGATATGTCCACAAAACGCAGCGACGATTATATGCTGTTTTTTAGCCGATGTTAAAACACCTTGTAATGTTTTTCCAGAAAGCGTTTGTGTATCTAAATGTCCTTCACCCGTGATGATCCAATCGGCATCTTGTATCAGAGTATCAAACTGAGCGATGTCTTTAATCAGTTGGATGCCGGGTACTAATGTTCCCTTTAAAAAAGCGACTGCTCCAGCTCCTAGTCCGCCAGCCGCACCAGCCCCTTTTATTTCTTGTACATTCAAATTAAAGTGTCGATTTAATACGGTGGAAAACCGTTGCAATCCCTGGTCGAGATGCCGTATATCTGCAGCGCTTGCCCCTTTTTGCTTAGCATATACATGGGCAGCGCCTTCCGGTCCGTATAACGGATTGGTAACATCGCAAGCGATTTTAAAGGAGATGTGTTTTAATCTGGAATCGACTAAAGTATCGTCTATGGTTGTTATATCCGTTAGGGATTTACCAATGGGTTTAAGCTCGCGGTTATGTTGGTCTAAGAACCGATACCCTAAAGCTGTAGCCATCCCGATACCACAATCGTTTGTCGCACTGCCTCCAATCCCTAAAATAATATGTTGCGCGCCTTGGTCTATAGCATGAAGTATAAGTTGTCCGGTTCCAAAAGTGGTGGTCTCCATGCAATGCTGTTCTTCTGTGGCTAAACACTTTAACCCAGAGGCTTCGGCCATTTCAATATAAGCGGTTTTAGACGATTCGGCATACAGATAATGGGCTGAAATGGGGTTCCCTATAGGGTTACTGACTTCAACACATATGATTTCACCATTTAAATAATAATTCATCACATCTATAGTCCCGTCACCACCATCGGCTAAAGGCGCCTTAATGACTTCGACCTGTTCTATGGATTCTAAAATGGATGCTACACCATCGCAAAATTCGAATCCGGTAAGCGAGCCCTTAAATTTATCTGGTGCTAAAACAATTTTCATAAGGCGTATTAAAAAAAGAGACACTATAATGATAACTTACATCTTTATCACATGCGCCACAACACCCTGAACTTTAAAATCGGTGGTTAAAATAATGGGCTGATGTTTCAAATTCGTGGAATGTGGTTTTAACACCACCGTACTTCCGTTATGTCTAAATTCTTTAACCGTGGCTTCGTCATCAATTAAAGCAAGAACCAAATCTCCAGTTTCTGCAGTTTGTTGGCGTTTAATGAGTAGTAAGTCGCCACTATCAATGCCTTTCGTATTCATAGAATCTCCTGTTGCTCTTAACAGAAAGTAATCCGATGGAGTTTTAACTAATTGTGTTGCTATGGGGATTTGAGCTTCTATATGCTCTTCTGCAAATACAGGCAATCCGCAGGCTACCGCTCCGATTAAGGGAATGTTTACGGTATCACTTTCAACCGTGTTGGGAAATACTGCTTTGTTTACATCTAATAAATCTCTGGCCTCAACGTGCAGAATATTGGCAATCTCGTACAATAATTCTAAGCTGGGTTGCCTCCTATTTTGCACGTAAGCATTCACCATATTATAACTCTTATTTAGCTTTTCGGCCAACCAGGTTTGCTTGATGCCTTTATCTTCTAATACCTCCTTAATACGATTCATAATCAATGGGTTGATCTCCAGATACAAATATACATAATTACATAATAGTATATCATATTATGAGATACTTATTGTTACTGTAATGCGATTATTTTAATATACAACGCCTTTTTTATAAGATTAAGTTGTAGCTTTGCGCCTTAAACTTAAACACTTAAGTATGTCTTTTGAACGTGTACAAGAAAAGTTAAATATCCTTGCAGATGCTGCCAAATACGATGTATCTTGCTCCTCTAGTGGTAGCAACAGAACCAATACCAATAAGGGCTTAGGAAATGCTTCTAATTCGGGGATTTGCCATACGTATACCGAAGATGGTCGTTGTGTGTCCTTGTTAAAAATACTACTTACCAACCATTGTATATTCGATTGTGCCTATTGTGTCACTCGAAAAAGTAACGATATTAAACGCGCCGCTTTTCAGGTGCAGGAAGTGGTCGATTTAACCATAAACTTTTACAGACGAAATTATATTGAAGGCCTGTTCCTGAGTTCAGGGATTTTTAAAAGCGCCGATTATACCATGGAACGTTTAGTCTCTGTGGCTAAAAAATTGCGGTTAGAAGAAAACTTTAATGGTTATATTCATTTAAAATCTATTCCGGGCGCTAGTGACGAACTTATGCGAGAAGCAGGTTTATATGCCGACCGATTGAGTGTTAATATCGAAATTCCGACAAAAGAAGGTTTAAAATTGTTGGCTCCGGAGAAGAACAGAGCCGATTTTATTAAACCTATGGAAAAGGTGAAAAATGAAATCATTCAATATAAGAATGAAAAGAAACTGATTAAAAGCACACCTAAATATGCACCCGCTGGGCAAAGTACCCAAATGATAGTGGGCGCGAGTGGCGAAAGTGATATGCAAATCATGTATACCTCAAATTACTTTTATAAAAACTTTAATTTAAAACGGGTGTACTATTCCGGTTATGTGCCTATTAGTTACGATACACGTCTCCCGCAAATTGGAACACCTGTGCCCATGTTACGTGAAAACAGACTGTATCAGACCGATTGGTTGCTGCGCTTTTATGGATTTAATATTAAGGAAATTCTTAATGAACAGCATCAGCATTTAGATTTAGATATCGATCCGAAACTGGGTTGGGCATTACGCAATTTACACGAATTTCCGGTAGATGTGAATAAAGCCGATAAACGCATGCTGGCACGTATTCCGGGCTTAGGAATGAAATCGGTATTTAAAATATTACATGCCAGACGTTACAGACAGCTCAATTGGGACCATTTAAAAGCCATTGGAATATCCTTAAATCGTGCGCAATATTTCTTGATTTGTGCTTCCAATAAATTTGAAACGCGTGATTTAACTGCTGAAAAAATTAAAGGTTTAATCTTACAGAATACCAAGAGTAAATATACCAGCATGCTTAGTAACCAATTAAATCTTTTTGGATAGTCTCATAGTATGGAAACCACTCTAATATACGATAGCTCATTCGATGGCTTCTTAACAGCGGTATTTACCGCATTCGAGATGAAATTAAAAACAGTGACTATAGTGACTGCAACACGATTTCAGCACCCTTTATTTGGTAGTTCTGAAACAGTGATTACCGACCAAGAAAAAGCAAATCGGGTGTGGCATGGCTTAAAAAAGAAAATGAGTGCGAACGAGTTGCGTCGCTTTTATTATGCCTTTTTAAGTGAAAAACTCACGGTGGAAGACACTTTATTTCAAGCTATGGTATATGTGTTTGCATCTAAAACCAACGTGGCATCAGATTTTACAAACGCGCATATTTTAGAAGTCTCAAAACTTACCAAAAATGTAGGACGAGAAAAACACAGGATGGAAGCGTTTGTGAGATTTAAACTGACCAAAGATGGGATTTATTTTGCGAATATAGAACCCGATTTTAACGTATTACCACTCATTAAAAATCATTTTAAAAAGCGTTATGCCGACCAAAAATGGCTGATTTACGATTTAAAACGAAAGTACGGGATCTATTACAACTTAGAACAAGTAGATATAATTACGTTGGAGTTTGATGCGGATTTCGATCCGTCTAAAACCTCCTCGGATCTATTCGCCGACATCGAATTGGAATTTCAGCAATTGTGGAACGACTATTTTAAAAGTACTAATATTGCATCTCGTAAAAACATGAAACTCCACATCCAACATGTGCCGAAGCGCTATTGGAAATATTTAAGTGAGAAGCAGTAGAACGATATTAGTATATTGTTTTCTAATAATGTTGTGTTTAGAATAAAAGCTTCTCGACTTCGCTCGAAGACCGGTGTAATGACATATTACGTTTTTAAAGGATGTTAGAGCATTAGTGAGAAAGAATTGCAAGATACGAACGAAGTTTGTCGAGAACTTAAAACTTTATCTATCTCTTTTTATTCTTAAAATGTGAATCATTTTTACATTCTGATAATCTTGGTAATAATTCCCAATTGTCATCTATTGCAGCTTGCTTCTTAGCATAAGACCATTTCTTTATTTTCTGTTCGTAATAATAAGCATCTTCAATATTTAGAAAATACTCCTGAAAAACCAAATGAACAGGTAATCGTGTTTTAGTATAATTTGCCCCTTTCCCAGATTGATGCTCAATAAGCCTTTTTACTAAATCCTTAGTACATCCTGTATAGTAAGTACCATCTGAACATCGTAATATATATAGATATCCAGGCATAATGTTGTGTGTTTAGAATAAAAGCTTCTCGACATCGCTCGAAGACCGGTGAAATAACATATTACGTTTAAGGGTGTTCGAGCATTAGTGAGAAAGCATTGCAAGATGCTTACGAAGCTAGCGAACGAAGTTTGTCGAGAACTTTAGAATGTAATTATTATGTCAATAAATTTAATGAATTCTACACTTTACTAACCTAAAAGAGCAAAGTCGAGAACAAAACATGTGATAATTAATTTGAACATAAAAGTAATATAATGCTATAACTAATAATACAATCTAAAATCCAATAATTTACAGAGTGCATAATGTTTTTGGTGCAATTCTTCCACCACATCAAACATATTATCGTCTTCATTAAATAAATTAAAAAACGCTTGATCCAGGTTTAAGCTATCTATGCCGTTATATGCATTACCATAGCCAGAAACTCCTTTGGCACCTGTAATATCTATAAAGTATTGCGCTTCTTCTTCGTCTAAATCTAGAATCTTTGCATTTGAAAAGTGTAAAATTTTGCCTTGTAAACGGCCTTCAAAAAGTTCGGCTATTTCCTGGAAACTGTAGTAATAGTCATTCAAACAGATGTTATTGGCTTCACCTTCCATAACCAAATAAATGATTTCATAATCGGTAAAATGATGATCGTCTAACACCAAACTATTTAAGCTCTCTTCTAGGCCTTCAATAGTATCGCATGTTTTATAGATACTGGCTATACCAAATTTCTGAATTAAATGTTCCAAGCTTTCTCGCGCTTTAGTACCGGTGTCGGTATCTATATCGTCCACGCCTTCTAAGCAGTAAATAAAATACTCTGAATCTATTAATTGGTGATGTGGATTTGACTGTTTTTCTAACAAGTTTTATGAATTTATGCGAGATATATGGTCTGCAAAATTAAAACAACAGTTTTAATCTTTAACACTTTTAGCTAACTTTTCTTTTAACAAGTCAATATCTAATGACTCTAACAAAGGAATTAAATTAGGATACATCTTTTTGTGATAACCAAAGCGTTTATCGGTAAACTCGGCAATAGCTTTGTCTTTACTCCAATTCTCGAAGACCATTCGAGATGCCGCAACTATGGCTCCTGTGCGATCGGAACCGTGCCAACAATGGATAAGTACTGGTTTCTGCGCCTGTTGTATGGTTTGTAAGGCGGTAAAAATATCATAGTCATCTAACGTCCCTGCTTTTAGTGGTATATTATATAAATCTAAAGTAAGGGCCTTAAGCTTATTTTCATCGGTGTGTTTTCGTCTTAGATTTATAACGGATTTAATGCCTAAGGCTTGCACCTCTTTCATTCCTTTTTTAGAGGGTTGTTCTGAGCGGTATAAATCAGCATTTAGTTGATATAAATTATGAAAATCACAGGTTTCGATGTACTTAAAAGCTAACTCTTGTGCCTGTAATTGTGGTGCACTTAAAGTCAGATATAGAAATGAAAAAAGTTGTAATAATGGACTTTTTAAGGAAATTTGCATGGGAGTAATTTGTGTAGCTTGTGCAAAGATAAAAAAAGCATGGCAAGATAGTGGTATGCAGTAGGTGCTTAATGAAGAACTTCGTTCGCTAGCTTTGTCAGTATCTTACCATTACTTCTCGACTCTACTTCGACTTCCCTCAGTACAAGCTACTCGAAGACCATTTTAATCATATTTTGCTTTACAGGGTGTTCGAGCGAAGTCGAGAACTTAGACTGCTCTTTAGTATTTCTAAAGGGTTTATGTTTTTCAGAATAAATCTACACTCTAAAATATATAATCTTCTTCTCGTCAAACTTCGTTTGCTAGCTTCGTCAGCATCTTACTATTTTTACTTAGTAATGCTCGAAGACCGTTTCAATCATATTTTGTTTTACAGGATGTTCGAGTGGCCTCGAGAACTTATACTGCTCTTTAATATTTCTAAAGGGTTTATGTTTTTCAGAATAAATCTACACTCTAAAATATATAGTCTTCTTCTCGTCAAACTTCGTTTGCTAGCTTCGTCAGCATCTTACTATTTTTACTTAGTAATGCTCGAAGACCGTTTCAATCATATTTTGCTTTACAGGGTGTTCGAGCGAAGTCGAGAACTTAGACTGCTCTTTAGTATTTCTAAAGGGTTTATGTTTTTCAGAATAAATCTACACTCTAAAATATATAGTCTTCTTCTCGTTAAACTTCGTTCGCTAGCTTCGTCAGAATCTTACTATTCTATCTTGCTAATGCTCGATGACCGTTTCAATCATATTTTGTTTTACAGGGTGTTCGAGCGGCGTCGAGAACTAAGAATTACATTCATGTAAAACCTCCACCTACATAATTTTGGATCTATATACGATTTAGAATAAAAAAAGCCCACCGCAATGGTGAGCTTTGATATATTTTGAAGGAAAACAGATTTTTATTCGTCTAATAATAAGTTTAACGTCACCGTAATATTATCACGTGTAGCTTTACTAAACGGACACATTTCGTGAGCTTTTTCTATTAAATCTTCTCCAGTTTTTAAATCTACACCTGGAATGTAAGAATCTAGTGTTGCTTCTAATAAAAAGCCACTTTTACCTTTACAGAATCCGATGATGGCTGTAACGCTTAATTCGTCTTCATCGATTTCAATGCCTTCACTTTTTGCAACGGCTTGAATGGCTCCACCAAAACAAGCGGCGTAAGCGGCACCAAATAATTGCTCTGGATTTGCTCCAGAACCGCCATCGCCTCCCATAGACTCAGGTACTGATAAGTTAAAATCTATCGGACTATCTTCTGATACGACGTGCCCTTTTCTTCCTCCTGTTGCAACCGAAGTTGCTTCATATAATGTTTTCATTGTTTACGTTTTTAAAATTTCCAAATTTAAAGATAAGACCATATCCCATGCTAATAAAGAGATTTGTCTTAAAATTCTATTAAATTACATAAATCTCTACCTCTCAAATGGTATAACTATAAAAAAAGCAACACTCATATTAGATATTGGCAATACAGGTCTTAAACCTGAAACTTTAAATTGCATTTAAAAGCGCAACGGCTTGAAGACCACTGTGAATAGCACCATCCATATAGCCACCACTTATTGTTGCTGTTTCTGTACCGGAAAACACTAATTTCCCGTGCATATACAACTTTTGAAATACTGAATTTCCGTACGACGGACTCATATACACCGAATTTAAGTGATCGTTAGACGTATTGGGATCGGCCGCCCAGTCTTTTTCTTCGTAATGAATATAGTCCCTAATTTCTGGACCTAGGTACTTTTCTAGGTATTTTAAAATGCGCTCTTGTCTATCGGATGCCGTTAAGTCTCGTAGTCCTTCGTTAACAAAGCCCATAAGACGGAATTCGGTTTCTGAAGCGTTACTATGATCGTACAATTCGGTGACCTCACTAATCTGACTAATTACTGTTCCCGACAGTCCTTGTTCTCGCCAAAAGGGACGCTTAAACGTTAGTCCCACCTTAATCGCATTACTCATCCATGTATGAGTTTTACCTAAAACTTGAGTGAGTGATTCGGGTAATTCAGGATCGAAAACAATATTTTTAACCAACTTAGGTGGTACGGTGACAATTAATTTGTCACAAGTATAGGCTGTCTTTTCGGTTTGTATGTGAATTTTGTCTTCATTTTCGGTAATCTTTGCCACTCGCGTATTCAAGGTGATTTTATCTTGAGCCCCAGAAGCCAATGCCTGTATTAAAGCTTCGGAACCATTTACTATACGCTGTGCCGCAGGACTGTTTTGGTCGCTTTCAAAATAATGTGCCGGTGCCATAGAATTGTAAACTAAAATACTTTTACCACCGCTAAACTGAGAAAATGACTTTAATTTTAATTGTTTCAAAACGGTGGACATATACGTATGATGATTCTGAAACCACGTTGCGCCCAAATCAATACCTTCTTTAGTATAAATCCGACCTCCAAAATGTGCTCTACTTTCCAGAATTTTGAAATCCTGTATGCCACGAGCTTGTAATTGATTTGCACTTGTTAAGCCAGATAAGCCAGCACCAATTATTATGTATTTTGAATGTAATGTAGACATGAAAAAATTAAAATTAATTAAAACAAAATGATATTTAAAGCTAAGGGAACGTCCCTCTTACCAAGGTTATTACGAGTAGGTTTTCTAAACCGTATTAAATATAAAGATTGAAGGTTGCATTAATGGGATGCAGACTGACAATATCGTCTGTTTCCTTTTCAGATGATGCAGACGCTTGTTCGGTTTTTAAAAGTGTAGTTAGATGGCTAATCTTATCGGTTAAGGCATCGATATCTTTCTGTAAACGCGCACTATTCGTATTGATTTTAGATCTCTGAAGTAGGAGTAATAAGATTATAACAATAGACAAAAAATATTCCATAAGGTCTTAAATTAAGGCGCTGTTAAAAAGCATACTTGCAATGTAGTATTTTTTTAGAGTTCTTACTTAATGTAACATGGGAAGTCTAAACGATTAGCTGTTAAACCCAAGTCTTGACTGCCTATATGGTTTCAATATCTTGTATGATTGAATCACATTTAATGGACTTGTCTATAATGTTTTTCAGCTAATATATATTGGTATCTAACTTCTCGTGAAGGTGTTATCAACGAGGTTTTAATAGCTGATTGAGAGTTGTTTAAACCAAAAAAAAGTTACATGATTCTGAATACTATTTTCGGTGAGAAAATACTATAAATGAATCATGTAACTATCTATAATAGCACAAAACCAGAGTTGGTTTTTAAAAGGTGCTAGAATCTAATTGCTTTGTAATTTTAGCTTTGTATTTAGCGTATAAGACGCTCCTGCTTTGGTGTTAGATTCCCAAGTTTTACCGTTGTAAGTCACCTTACAAGGCAACCCAAACTCCGAATGAATAACCACTTGTGTCAGTTTATTATTCTCCCAAGTCATATCAATTTCGAATCCGCCACGAGCACGAATACCTTTTACAGAACCGTCAGGCCAAGCCGAAGGCAATGCAGGAAGTAATTGAATTTGATCGGCATGACTCTGCATGAGCATTTCTCCGTATCCTGCCGTTGCACCTAAATTACCATCGATTTGAAATGGCGGGTGAGAATCCAATAAATTAGAATAAACCCCTCCTCCACTTTTTCCATAAATGGTTTTGGTTTCATCTACTAAATTTATAAGGCTACGCAATAGTTTATAAGCGCGTTCTCCATCGGCTAATCGTGCCCAAAAGTTAATTTTCCATGCACGACTCCAACCTGTACTTTCGTCGCCCCTAGCATTTAAAGAGACACGTGCGGCTTCTGCCAATTCGGGCGTCTGAGCCACGCTAATCTGACGGCCTGGATACAATGCAAATAAATGAGATACATGACGGTGATGATCTTCTGGATCGTCCTTATCTATTTCCCATTCTTTTAACTGTCCCCAACGTCCGATGGCCGGTTTTAAAAGATCATCTCTCATCTTCATTAACTTCTTTTTATATGCCTCATCATGTCCTAATTCATTTGCTGCTTCGATGGTATTGGTAAATAAATCGTAAATTATTTCTTGATCGTAGGTAACCCCTTCTTCAGGTTCGTATTTATATTGTTCTGGCGACCATCCGTCTGGAGTGACTAGTGTGCCATCGGGACGACGTATTAAATGATCTTCCCAAAACTGACAAACTTCTTTAAGTACTGGATAAGCCGTTTCGCGTAGATACGCTTTATCTCGGCCAAACGCGTAATGCTCCCATAGGTGTTGTGCGTACCAAGCACTACCAGGTAAATTCCACTTCCAAAATGAAATACCTGTAGGATTATTCATAGTTTGAATGGTCCATCCGCGAACATCTCCATATTCTTTTTGGGTATTTAATGCACTCACTTCTCGTAAGCTCGTCACATAATCTATAAAAGGCACATGACACTCGGCTAAGTTTGACGTTTCTGCTGGCCAATAATTCATTTCTAAATTAATATTAGAATGATAATCTCCAGCCCAAGCAGGTCGGTTACTATTGTTCCAAACGCCTTGTAAGTTTGCAGGTAAAGAATTAGGACGTGAACAACTAATTAAAAGATATCGTCCAAATTGGTAGAATAATGCCTCTAATTCTGGATCTGTAGATTTCGCTGTGGTATAATCTCGAAGTCGGTGTAATGTACTCTTTGCTCTAAGATTGTCTGCGGTTTTTCCTAAATTTAAATCGACACGACCAAAAAGATTTTGATAATCTGCCAAGTGTTCGCTAAATAAGGTATTTACGCCTTTAGTAATCGCTTCATCTACGTTTTTAGTGACTTTTGCATGAGGATGTTCTCCTAGCCATTCCGATTTAAAATCTTGTTTAAAGTTTGTACCAGCACTTAGTATTAAGGTTACTGCATCGCACTTTATTAAACGCAACCCTAAAGTAGGCATAAGCGTTCGCCCAGCAAATTCTGGTTTAGAGCTTTTTATTTCTCCTCCAGTGGTTAACACCTGTAATTGCGCTTCATATTCGTATCCGTTTTTCATGTCTCCAACCGAATAAAAGCGATTTTTATTTATCGTAATATCTGCTCCATGCATATCTGTTAGCCAAACATCTCCATTAAAAGCTTTCGGTTTATCTGCTGTTAATTCTACTACAATCACATTTGAAGGATGATTAGCAAAAGCACGCTGTACGTAATGTATTCCTTCGTAATCGTATTCTACACGGTGAACAGCCTTGCTGATATCAAGTTCGCGTTTGTAGTTGGTGACTTTAGAAAAATCGTGACCTAAGCGAATAAAAACATCACCAAAAGCTTGATGGGCTCCCATGTTTTCTTCAGTTACATCTTCTCGCGCCATACGATCGCCACTCCACAGACTAATCTCATTAAATTGAATACGTTCTATATCGGTACCACCAAATAGCATAGCGCCCATCGGACCGTTACCAATAGGTAGTGCTTCTGTCATCCAAATCTCAGCAGGTTGCTCGTACCAAAGGGAGAGCGGATTATAATCAGGGCTTATTTGTGCATAGGCACTGTTAATGGTCGTGACACACAGGACGGTGAACAGCCAAAATAATCTTAAGGTAAAAATGTTCTTCATTGTATTTAATTATGGTTAGTAAAAAGGGGTTAAATGCTAAGCTAAAATGATTTTATTGTGAGACAGAATACAGCCAGCCGAGCGTTTAAGGTCTTGAAGATAGCAATTTTATACGTGGTAGATAAAATTAATTTCCTAGAGTTAATAAGGCCTAAGGAGGTGTTTCGACTAGGAATTGAGAATTGCATATTCTTAACGTAATATAATTAATAGAAAATACTCTAATGAATACGTTGATTAATAAACAATTAACTGTAAATGGTTTTATTTAATCTGCTTGTTATCAGTTAAATATAAAACCCATCGAATTGGTAGCCTATGTATTTAGAAGAATCTTGTGCTTAGTGCGCTTATAAATTCGTTAATTTTACAATGACTTTTAATACTAATAAAAATATGAATACCCCAATACAATCGATTCTCGTAAAAGACTTAGACGGCGTTGCAGTAGAGCTTTTAGAGAGGTACAAAAATAAAATCTTGTTACTTATTATCTACAATAACGATTGTTTGGGATGTACAGGTCGGGCGCTTCCGCTAGCATACGAATTGCAACAGACGTACCCTACGATTCAGGTTGTAGGGATTCATGCCGACTTTAACAACAGAGTTGGTACAAAAGAGAATATTAAAGGTGTGTTTACCAGTGGAGAGATTCCGTTTCCAATTTATATAGACCATGATCATAAAGTTTACGATCAGTTTAAGTCGGAAGGTACACCACAATGGATTCTAATATCTGAAAAAGGGGAATTGTTTCGCTCTATATTTGGCTCGCAAGCGAATGCAAAGAATCGTTTATTTTATGCTTTGGAAAGTCTTGTAGGTGGCGATATTTAACTTAAAGATTGTTTAGGTTTATTGTATAAAAAACCTACTATTGAATAAATATATACACTTCTATGGATTCTGTGTAAGACTATAAATATCTTTTAATTTTACGGATTAATCTTCTATAAAGCTTTTTATCTGACGCGACATTTTTTTTAGGAAAAGGAACATTAGGAATTGGCACATTTAGAAAAGGACAAAGGGTTTCCCAACCATCGCCGTTAATGACATCAAAGACTAAAAAATTGTCTGTTCTTCCTTTAAAATAGGCATTGGCCTCTTGGTAGTGTTTTTTAAATAGAGTCTCCCAAGCTTCCCTATCAATATCCAACCAAACAATATCTGCTTGCGGATCTTTCCGTTTTTTAATCTGATTGTTTTTGACGTGTTTTTCGCGACTATCTAACCAACCTTTTAAATCTCTTGTGTTTAATATAAATTTGCTCCCTGGATACTGCTCGTCAAATGCTTTAAATATCTCTATAGTGTATTGCTCCTGATCCCAGTCGGAAAACGCATCATAAGCCTCTAAACCCTTCAAAATATTATGTCTTGACAAGTAGTTATTTAGAATAATTTCCTTGATATCGTTACCATGATCATCTTTGAAATGGACGCTTTTTAACCCTAGAATATTAAAAGCTTCATGCAAGGACGATGTTCCCGTTTTATTTAAACCAATACAAAATACTTTATTACTCATTTTTTATACGTTCTAGCAAATAACACAGTTTGCTTTAATTATACTATATATTCAAATATAATATATATTCAATCTGTAACATCCGTTTTCAATATTTAAAAAGGCTTGCTTCTAGGGTGTCGTTTTAACTTATATCAAAAGATTTCATTGTTTATAATCTTGTTTTAACCACTCCGCTTTAGTGATTTCGTAAGATCTGTCGGTGCAATTATCCCGTTCATTATAAAATTCTTTTACGGGTGTCATAAACGTGTTTAATATTTTAACCGATCCTAAATTTGCTATATTAACATCTGCAGTCACTTTGTTTACATGCGTGTGCTCAAAATAATATCTCAGCATGCCTTTAGTGGTTTCTTTACCATAACCATGTCCCCAATAGTCTACTCTAAACCGATACCCTAATTCTTTTTCGTCATCCTTATTTATAAGGAATAAAGCCAATCCAATAAGCTCCTTCTTCCCTTTTATAAAGATACCGCAAGCGCATTGCCTATCCCTTAAATCACTTCGTTTTAAATGTAGGTTTTTGGTGAATCTGTCGGTTACTTGATTTTCGGTAAATGCTTTTTGAGGGATAAGTTCCAAGATTTTTGGGTCTGTTAAGAGTTCAGAAAAATAGAGCTTATCCCTATTCTCTAAACGCTTTATTATTAATCTTTCGGTTTCAAATATCTTCATGATTGCCATGGGCTTGTTGGTACCACTAAATCTGGAATAAACATGTTTTAAGCTGAAAAAAATGTAATACTTTATAAATATTACCCCCTAAAAACCTACAATATAAAACTGAATTTGTGATGTTTACTATTAGTCCTTTTAAGCAGGATTACATGCCAGATTGTTTTGCGCGATGACATCGGAAATTGCATTCCAAAGTTCTATTCGTTTTTGTAACGCTTGTTTGGCTACATCTAAAGTTTCCTCCCATTTTTGGTCATCTTCCTGGCATAATTCTGAAATCATTTTAAGAGATAACGGACCGTGTTCATCGCCATCCAATTCGATATGGCGTTCCAGGTAGTAATTTAATTTGTTATAGCGTTTATTTTCAGAATCTGAATTTTTAAGAATTTCGATAAACATATCAGGAATTACATCTTCTCGTCCGAATGTAAATGCCGAAGCTACAAGGTGAGGTTTATTGGTGTCGATAATGGAGAATGAAAATCTCACAAAATCGGCTACTCTGGGATCAATAGGCAATTCGTTTAGAGCATATTCAACCGAATTCCCTTCTCCTATAAGTGCTATAAAATTATTAATTTCATCTGTACTTGCATGCAATTGTTTCATGGCATCTAAGTACATTTCAAAATGACTTTTTGGTTCGCCCAATTCATTTATATCGCTTTCTTCTCCGTGAACAATTTCATTTATAAATCTGGCTAAAGTAGCATTTTTTGGTGGTGTCCACGGTGTCTGTACGCAAGTTAGATTGATTTGAAGATTCTTTAAAAGCGACATGAAATCCCATACTGCAAATACGTGATTTTCCATAAACACCTTAATATCGTCTATGCTATTAAGATTATTATACAGTTTATGGTTTTGTAATTGATTTCTTAATTCAGAAATTTCACTTTCAATGTATTCTACTTTATTCATTCTATTCTTTTCTTTTATGTCGTTTTCTTAATGCTGTTGTATTAAGTATATTAATGTAATATGTATTATAGAACATGCTTTCATGTAAGACGCCTTCTAAAAACAAGGGTCTAAATTACTAAAAATTGATAGAGTGTCCGAAAAATCCTAAAAATTCAGCAAATACACCAGCACAATTTAAGTTCTAACTATGATTTAGAAATTCTATAAACAAAAAACACCGCTTTATATAAAGCGGTGTAAGTTAAAATACAAATGTCTAAGGTGTGTTATAATCCTTTTTTTAATTCTTCAATAGTTTTAGCCATAACAACTCCCGGTAATTTTACTGGTGCTGCCACTTCGGCTAAGAATGTTCCGTTAACTTCTCCTGTTTTGTAGGTTGTAAAACCAATACGGTATAAACCAACAGTTAATGCTTTTGTTGGGTTTCCAACTTCGCTTTGGTATCTTAATAAAGAATTATAGCTACTGCCGCTTGGTTGTTTTGGCATTTCAGTACTATCGTCGTTACTCGCAAGTTTAGTCCACGTTGCGCTTTTTACAGCCTCTTCAGAAATCTCGTCTTTAGTAAAAATAGTAGAACGTTCTAAGGTAATATACGTGTCAAAATAATCGCTAGATGATGCGTTGTCTAGATAAGCTGCCGATTCTATAGCATCTTTTACTTTTGTTTTAGCTACAGGCGATAACATTCTAACGCCAAGTTCTGGTGCTACAGCAGGAATCCATAAGTATATGTAATAGAATTTTTTACCATCTACCACTTCATCTTCATTACCTGCAGCCGCGTAGCCTAAATAAGAAATAACGTCTGTGTAAGGCACTTGAATGGTTTTAGGTCCAACTTTTTTCTCTATTGAACTTCCAAACTTTTTTAATTTTTGTGCTTCTGCGTTAAAAACAGAACAGACAGCGAATACTGATAATACTAGTAATTTAAGTTTCATTTTTGTGTTTTGGTGTTATGTTAATATATAGACATTTGTAATTTTATAGTAATTCGAAAGACACAGATACACTATGGATTTGTGTAGGTAAAGTGCCATAACTTTGCACATATTGTTCACTGCTATTTGTATCGTTAATGCTAACAATTTCCCCAACTTTTTTATTTAATTGTTTAGCCATAGCCTCTGCTTTTTCTTTTGCATTAGCGATAGCTTTTGTAGAAAGTGCTACCAATTCTTGACTTGTTAAATCTTTGGTTTCTACATCGACATTGACTACAGACATTCCAGCAGATTTTAATTTCACTATTTTTCTAACTTCAGCTTCGTCTGAGGTTTTTAAATAGTAACACGCAGTTTCCCTGTTTTGTGAATACGACATGGCGAATTCATAATGTGTGTTCTTTTTAAATTTGTTAAAATCTATGCCTGCTTCTGCTGTCTTTTTTATGTAATTTTCTCTTACCACATCTAAAGAGGTCGCTTCAACTTCGCCTTGTCCCTCGTACACCATAACTTGTTGTAAAGCTATTAGAATGGTATAACTGTCGTCGGTCACATGTTTTTCTGTTTCTCCAATAACCGTAATTGTATTTTTACTGTTTTGCGCCATACTTGGCACTGTAATCAATAGGAGCATTAAATAGATAATCTTTTTCATAATAATTGAGTGTATAATGTTTAATTTTTTAAAAGAATAGAATGTTAGCGACTATCATCCAAACCCCAACACATAAGCCAATTAGACCTAGTTTTCCTTGTTTTGGGGCCAATTTTTCTCTAAGAATCACCGCTTTTTCTATAGCCATTTCGTTTTTAGATAAGACATACTTGTTAATTAAGCTAAAGCCAAGCATAAAGCCTAAAACCGCTTGAATGATATTTCCTGCCAATAAGGTTCCCCACCAGATTGGAAATGTAGAAATCCATCCTAAGTTTAGTATGGAAAACACTATACCCCAAACGCCATAAAAGCAGAATATTAATCCAATCCAACCTTGATAAGGTTCTATTTTTTCTAAGAGTTCCTTGGCATTAGGTTTTTTTGATAATAATAAAGAGGGTACTGCGATAATGCTTAATAAAATAAGTGTAATTCCGAAAATCATAATGTGTTTTTAAAGGTTAAATGTTGTTTAGTTTTTTGAATAAACACATCATCTATTATTGAGATGCGTTTCAAATTCTGAAGCAAAATTAGACGAATAGTCTCTGCTGTTTAACCCCTTATTAGGTGAAATTAAATATCCCTGAATACAGGGAGCATAACCCTTATTTTACTGATTTTAAATACATTATTTGTTATTGGTTATAGCGCAAAGACTTGGATGTTCTCACTTTAAACTAGATGTTAAGTCTGCGGACAGATAAAATAAAAAAGGTACTATTTTGAATAGTACCTTTTGGTGTCTGATTTAAGTATAGTTTTTAAGAAACATACCCTTTTTTAATGGCGTATTTGGTGAGCCCTGCTAGGTTTCTCACATTTAGTTTAGTAATCAGGTTTTTCCGGTAACTCTCAATAGTGTGTTTACTTAAAAAGAGCTTATCGGCTATTTCTTGAGTGGTAAATTCTTCTGCGATCAGGGAGATCACTTCCACTTCTCGCTTTGTAAGTTTAATGTCCTGATCTTTATTTTTTTCGAATTTGTTTTTAAGATAGATATCTTTAATTTCTCGAGAGAAATATTTTTCTCCACCCAAAATGGTTTTAATCGCTTTTAGAAATTCTTCTTTTTGTGCATTTTTCTGAAGGTATCCGTCTACATCATTCGCGATAAGATCGTCTATAATATCGGCCGAGTTATGCATACTCACCACTAAGGTTTTTATATTTCTGGAGCTGTTTTTAATCCACTTATTAAGAGCGATACCATCAATTTCGGGCATGGTTACATCGGTAATAACCAAATCTATTTGTTCTTCGGTATTTATAGAAATATATTTCTGCACGTCGCCTCCATGTTTTCCAGTGTATACAATATGGTAATCACTTTCTGTGCTTAGTATACTTATTAAACCATCTAAAAACATTTTATGATCGTCGGCTATGATAAGATTATGCTTCATTTTAATTATGCGTTTAAGGGAATTTCTATATTTATACTTGTACCACGATTGGGTATAGAATCTATATGTAAAGTCCCATTATAATTTTCTACTCGTTGTTTTATATTGGTTAAGCCAATACCTAATCTGGTTTTCGATACATCAAACCCAATTCCATCGTCTTCATATACAAAAAAGATACAGGCATTTAAAAGGTCTAACTGAATATCTATAGTATTGGCTTGGGCGTATTTAAGCGTATTGGTGGTTAATTCTTGAAATATGGAAAACAATTCGTTTTGTAAGTTTTTATTTAAGGTGTTAATTTTATCCTCATCAAAAAACGACAGATTCACACGTATGTTACTCGCCTCTTCTACCGTGTAAATATATTCCTTAATTAAAAAGACAAGGTGTTTTTCTCTAATTTTCTTAGGTAATAAATTATGCGATAGGTTACGCACTTGCTCGTAGGTATCGTCTAACTGACTGTAAATTAAAGCCATTTTTTCAGGATGATTTTTAAGCTGACTGAATTGTAATTTTATCGCCGCCAAATTACCTCCAACACTATCGTGCATTTCTTGCGCAATCTTTTTACGTTCCTGATTTTGTCCTTCTACAGAGGCTTTAATAAGCTTTAATTCTTGATCTTTTTTTAGTGAATTAACGCGCTGTTCGTTAATCTCTTTTTCTTTTAAATTAAGCAACCCTTGTGCTTGTAGTTTTTGGTAGTAGATAATTAAAAGGGCCACAATAGGTACAAGAAGAATGAAAAATGCAACTAGTACCACGTATTTAATGGTCTTTTCGCGATCTAATTCTACCGCCTTTAAGGCTTCCTTTTCTTTGAGTAAGGCAATCTCGTTTTGACGTTTTTCAGCTTTATTTTGAAATTGTAAAACCTGATTCTCGTTTTGTTTAGCAATTATGGCTTGTTGCAGTTTGTACTTCTCTATATCTGCATCTTTATTTTTAATATTTAAACTCTTGTTTAAGTTTTCAATCTCCAATAACTTAATTTTTTTCTCTTTTTCAAGGGTTTCAAATTGGACTTCTAACCTATTAATTTCTTGCTCTTTTTGAGAGTTTTCAATAGAATCTTTTATCAAATAATAACGTTTACCGTAATGGTAAGCATTCTTAAAATCGCTATTTCTAGCCGAAATCTTTTCTAACATAAAGTAGGAATGCATTAAAACATCTAGAGACCCTAAAGTCATTGCTTTTGGTAATGCACTGGTGTAGATTAAAAGGGCGTCGGTATTTCGTTTTTCATTATATAAAACGGTACCAATTTTATCTGAAATAATAAGATCTAGATTTTGGAACCCATTTTCATAACTTATTTTTTTGGCTTCGTAAAATTGATGCAAGGCGTTGTCGGCTTCGCCAATACTCACATAATTATCGCCTATATTTATTAAGACGTTAATTAAGGCTTGCTTTTGATTCGGGTCTTCTACGCAAATCTCCCTAGCTTTTTGTAAATACGTATTAGAAATTTTATACTGATTTAAGGTAGAATAAATAGAACCCAGGTTAATGTAGCTTCCTAAAATAATTTCTTCATCCTTAGCATTATTAATACATCTTTTAAGTAGTTCTAAGGCTTCAGTGTTCTTTCCTAAGGCAATATACGTACTTGCTAATCCGTGTATATGGGTGTAGTATAAATTGGTTTCGTTATGGGTTTCACTTAGTTCTGCTCCTTTAATATGCCATTTTTTACTTTCGTGATATAAGCCTTTATTTTTGTTATTTATAGCGAGTAATTGATAAGCTAAAATAGTTAACCGTATGCTTAATGAATCGTTTACAGTGGTTCTGCTTTTAAGGGCTTTTTGGGTATAATAAATAGAAGAATCTATCGCCGCATATCTGTTGTGATAGTAAGCCAAAAGTAGATTTGTATTCACGATTGCCTTATTAGTCTTAAACGTAGGCAATAACCGGTGAGCTTCCTGATATGCTTTTTTGTCCGAACCGTTATTTAAATAATAGAATAGCGAATCTATACTTTTATTTTCAGCTTCAATAACCGTCGCCGTTTGTGCCATACATAGAGACGTATAGCAGAGACACAAAAAGATAACTATATGTTGGAGCTTAAAAAGCATGCGCAAATGTAGGCAATGTAGCACATATAAGTATCCCCGAATACCGTGGTTTAAACGTTTTATAAAAACGATAGCGTTTTACAATATATGTTTGGTAAATCATAGATATTCTAAACGCTTTACTGCGGATTCTTAACAACCAATGAGCCTAAGATTAAAAATAACAAATAAGCCAACGCCATATAACCAAGATAACTATAAGAGCCAAACGTAGAAAAACAGTAACTAAATAAACTCGGGGCTACAGCACTTGCAATAACCAAAAAACTCATCACTTTTCCAGTTATGGCACCCAAATGTAATCGGCCATAGTATCTAGGCCAGGTTACCGCATTAATTACTGCAAATAATCCGCTTAAAAGTCCTAAACCAACTACCAACGCATACACACCCATCGGGTGAGATAAAAACAGCAAACCACAAGATGCCAATACGCCTGCGCCTAACATGGCGTACAAATATATTTTATGATTAATGTAATCGCTTAAAATATTACATAGGGTAGATACGGATAACGCTATAATGGAAATGGGAATAAAAATAGCAATGGCATGTGCTCTATCATACCCCTGAGTTTCAAAGATAGAAACCACATGAAAAGTAAACCCAGTGGCAAAGAAACTATTGAAAGCTAAAGTTAAACCAAACATCCAAAAGCCCCGGGTTTTCTTAGCGTCATCTAAAGTGAAATCTTTAAGTACTTTTTTGGGTGCATCGACCGCTTTCTTTATTCGTTTTTGAACACCATCGGGTACCAAATTAAAATCTTCTGGCTTGTTGCGATACAATTGTAAAATGCAAAAGCTAAATATAAATAAACACACGGCCAAAATCTGCCAACTGCGCTCCCACCCGTGACGTTCTATCAGGTAATTAAGTACCAAAGGCGAACTGGAAAATCCTAAGGATACAGTAACACTACTTATGGCGTTAACTTTTCCTCGGTTTTTATCGAACCATAACATAATCATATTTCTAGATGCCATGGTTAACACACCTTGTCCGCTAAAACGAATAAAGAAAAACAAGATACACATCACCCCAAAAGGTACAATCCACGTGGTTAAATTAAGCATGCTTTTAATGCCTTCGCTAATCTGAACAGAAACCGCACATAGCATTAACGAAATTCCTAAAACCAAGGTTGCAAAAAAAGCCACATAGCGTGCGCCAAAGCGGTCGAATAAAATACCCGCTTTTGATACAAAGAAAGCACTAAGTAAAGTCCCAAACATATAGGCGTTACTAAACTGATTACGACTTAGCCCCAAAGCATCTTTTACCGGATCTGTAAAAACAGACACACCTACTGTTTGCCCAGGAATACTTGCAAGAACGCCAATACTTCCTATAAAAAGGACGATATAACCATAGAAAAAAGGAAATTTGTTTGGGTTGATGAACGAAAATTTATTGGAAACTGACATGATATAATTTAAGGACCTTAAAAGTAACAGTTTTAATTTAGTGCAAGACATGAAATACTCCTTTTTTATGCAATCGTGAACGAGGCATTATTTCATTTATACCATAGCAATTAGTGCTTAAAATCAGTTAGATTGACCAAAATACGAGTTAATTTTAGTAAATTAGATAACGCGAAAGCATCTACGTTAATAATCGGATTAAATGGAGTAACACGTGGTATATACATGCCTTAACTTGTGAATCTTTGAAAACGTAATTGGTGTTGAAAGGCTAATTGATGTCAAATTATTTTAGTAAATCAATCAACTAATACGGAACATACAACTCAAACAAAACCATATATAAATCATGAAGAAAATAGATTTTAGCAACTTAAAGGCCGTATTTGTAAATTGTACTTTAAAGAAATCCCCCTCGATAAGTCATACTCGAAATCTCATGGATGTGTCCATAGATATTATGAAATCTGAAGGTGTTTCTGTTGAAACTATACGCTTAGCAGATTACGATGTTCCTGCTGGTGTACAACCGGATATGACTGAAGAAGGATATGATTACGATGAGTGGCCGGATATTTATAAAAAGATTATCGATGCCGATATCCTCGTTATCGGAACACCAATCTGGTTGGGAGAACGCTCTTCTATTGCTTCTAAATTAATCGAACGTTTATATGCGATGAGTGGTTATCAAAACGATAAAGGTCAGTATGTATATTATGGAAAAGCTGGAGGATGTATCGTAACAGGAAATGAAGATGGTGTAAAACATTGTTCTATGGGTGTGCTCTACGCATTGCAACATTTGGGATATAGCATTCCGCCACAAGCCGATGCCGGTTGGATTGGTTCTGTAGGTCCTGGACCTAGTTATGGAGATACCGAATGGAAAGGCGAAAGTATCGATCCGCCTGTAGGTCACGACTCCGAATTTACCAACAGAAATACAACCTTTATGAGTTACAATTTAATGCATTTAGCTAAAATGTTAAAAGCTCAAGATGGTTACCCAGCTTACGGAAATTCTAGAGAAGCTTGGGACGATGGAACCCGATGGAATTTCTCTAATCCTGAATATAGATAATACTTTAATATAAAATGTAAAAGCTTTAATGCGGTCTGTACAGATCACATTAAAGCTTTTTTTATGCCTTGTTATTTCCTAAAATATAGAGTCAAAATTATCTATAGGTAGTGGCAATATTCTTAAGATGAAATCTTGGCGTTGAAAATTAACGTAATTTAATAATGCTATATGGATTTATATATTACTTTTGCCGGCTTAAAATAATTATCAAGAATCTCCATAAAAAGAGATAGCAACCTGCATTAACAAGCAAGGTGCTAAATAGATAGGCCAATTATTTGGAACAAATGTTAAATCATATTTTCTACTTATTTGCTACTATGCTCTTTTTAAAACGACTATAAGATGGCAAATATTACCAAAAGAACACCTCAATTTTCAGCGTTAATTCCGCTTTTTGTATTCATACTTACGTTTTTAGGTGTAGGTATTTATCAAAACGATTTTTATGCACTTCCCTCTCCAATAGCCGTTATTGCCGGTATTATTGTTGCCTTTTTAATGTTTAGACAATCCATAGATTCTAAAATTAAAACCCTACTAAAAGGATGTGGCGACGATAAAATATTAACCATGTGCCTTATATATTTACTTGCTGGTGCTTTCGCCGCAGTAGCCGATGCCACAGGAAGTGTAGATGCCATTGTTAATTTAGGATTAGATTATATTGCGATTCAATACATCTACGCGGGCGTTTTTATTATCGCTGCTTTTTTATCCTTATCTACAGGAACTTCGGTAGGATCTATTGTTGCTTTAGCTCCAATAGTTGTGAGTTTTGCCGACAAAAGCACAGCCGATTTAGCCATTTTATGTGGCGCTCTCTTAGGAGGTAGTATGTTTGGCGATAACTTGTCGGTGATTTCAGATACAACCATCGCAGCCACCCAATCTTTAGGTTGTAAAATGAGTGATAAATTTAAACAGAACATTAAATTGGCCATCCCCGCGGCCGTTATTACGCTTATAATTTTAGTTGTTCAAGGTTTAAACCTAAAAGCAGATGATACAGCACTGGTGGTTTACAATTATTCTGTAATTAAAATTCTACCTTATATCTTAATTATTTTACTTTCTATTATCGGTATAAATGTCTTTGTTACCTTATTAATTGGAACACTTTTTACCGGAGTAATTGGAATTATTTATGGCGATTTTACACTGTTAGAAGCTACTAAAATTAGTTATGAAGGGTTCACAAACATGACAGAAATTTTCTTATTGTCCTTGCTTACTGGCGGACTAGCAGCCTTAGTAGAAAAAAACGGAGGAATTGATTTTATTTTAATCAACATAAAAAAATTCATCAAGAATAAAAAGTCTGCGCAATTTGGTATAGCGGTCTTGGTAAGTAGCATTAATATGGCGATTGCCAACAATACCGTTTCTATTATTATATCTGGATCTATCAGTAAAACCATAAACGACGAATACCAATTAGATCGTAAAAATACGGCATCAATTTTAGATGTTTTTGCCTGTATTACTCAAGGGCTTTTGCCTTATGGAGCCCAGGTATTAATGATTTTAAGTTTCTCCAACCAAGATTTAAACTACATCGACTTAGTGAGCAACACTTGGTATTTACTCTTTTTATTTTTGTGCACGGTAGCCTTCATTGGTTTTAAACCTGTTTCAAAATAACAAGTGGAACCGCTTTAGAAATTAGGATTGTTTCTCTTTTACACGCTGTTTATTGCAGTCAATATTATAAGCGATAGCGCTAAAGATTGCAAGACTCCTGTGTTACATTGTGCTCTAATTGAAAAAATAGATCACATGAGAACATTAACAATCACTTCACTACTATGTTGCGCATTCTTTTTAGTTTTAGCTTGTAACGACGACGACGATAATAATGGAGAAATTCCGAGTAATGATGTCCCAGAAACCGCGGGTATTGGTTACATAGAAACGAATGAAGATCCAACCAACATATACAACGCCTTAATAGCGACTTTAAATGCGAATGATAACATCGGGATTGTTGCCGAGGTCAATCATACTGCAAATGCCGAAAACGCAGGTTTAACTTTAGATTATACCAGAACCGTATATTTCGGAAATCCAGCACTGGGTACACCACTTATGCAAGATAATATTCAAGCGGGATTAGATTTACCACAACGTATTTCGGTTTATACAGATGAGGATAATCACACTGTTGTTACATATAATTCCATAGATTATATTATTAATAGACATGGTCTAGGTACGGTGTCGACCACCGATATGATTGGAAATGCATTGGCCAATATTGTAAATGCATCTACCGGAGAAGAGGTGACTTTAAATCCGATAGAAAATTCAGCTTCAAAAGGAATTATTTCTGTTTCTAGTCCGAACGATTTCGATACCACCTACTCCAACATCATAAATACACTGAATAGTTTAGAACCTATTTCAATTATAGCAGAATTAGATCATCAGGCTAATGCACAGAGTGCAGATTTAGACTTAGGTCCTGCTAAACTTATTATTTTTGGTAATCCTGCTTTAGGTACTCCATTAATGGAAGACTCTAGAACCATGGCTTTAGATTTACCTCAAAAAATGTTAGTCTATCAAGATGCTGAGAGTAGCGTACATATTATATACAACGATCCGTATTATATCGCCGATCGTCATGATGTAGATGATAACGACAATACATTAAGTACTATAGCTCAAGCCTTAGAAAACATCGCAAATTCTGGAGCTTCAGAATTGTAATTGTCATTTAAATCAATACCATTATGGACAGTAAATTAAAAGCATCAGATGTCTTTGTAAAAGCCTTGGAACATGAAGGAGTCGAATATATATTTGGACTTCCAGGCGAAGAAAACTTAGATATTCTAGAATCTATTCGAAAATCTAAGCAGATTAAATTTATACTCACCCGGCACGAACAAGGTGCCGGGTTTATGGCTGCCACTTATGGTCGTCTTACCGGAAAACCAGGCGTGTGCTTATCTACTTTAGGTCCTGGAGCTACTAATTTAATGACGCCTGCGGCTTACGCACAATTGGGTGCCATGCCCATGCTCATGATTACGGGGCAAAAACCCATTAAGAAGAGTAAACAAGGAAAGTTTCAAATCATCGACGTGGTCGAAATGATGCAACCCTTAACCAAATACACCAAGCAGGTTACGCATGCCAATCATATTCCTTCTATGATTCGTGAAGCATTTAGACTGTCTCAAGAAGAGCGTCCCGGTGCTGTGCATATCGAGTTACCAGAAGATATCGCTCAAGAAAAATTGGACGAACTTAAATTATTTAAGGTTGTAGACGATAGAAAACCGATACCCGACCAAAAGGCCATAGCGCAAGCCGTAACGTTAATAAAAGCAGCGTCTAAACCATTAGTGCTTATTGGTGCAGGAGCGAATAGAAATCGGACAAGCAAAGCACTTACCGATTTTGTAGATACTATTGGAATTCCGTTTTTTAATACTCAAATGGGAAAAGGTATAATTGATGAACGTCACGAGTTATATCTCGGAACCGCCGCATTGTCTAACGACGATTTTCTTCATGAAGCCGTGAATAAAGCCGATTTAATCCTAAATATCGGACACGACACTATTGAAAAGCCACCTTTTATTATGGAAGCAGAACGTGACCAAAAGGTGATTCACGTGAATTATTTCGCCGCTGAAATAGATCAGCTGTATTTCCCTCACTTAAATATTATCGGAGACATTGCAACAAGTGTCAATCAGCTTACCGAAGCTTTAAAACCAGTCGCAAAATCTTGGGATAATACGTTTTTCCTTAGAGTTAAAGATAATGTGTGCAAACACTTAACCACCTACGAAGACGACAATCGTTTTCCTATACTTCCGCAACGTTTAGTAAAAATAGTGCGGGATACGTTGCCTAAAGATGGTATTGTAACCTTAGATAATGGCATGTACAAATTATGGTTTGCTAGAAATTATAAAGCGTATATGCAAAATACCTTAATTTTAGATAATGCCTTAGCTACTATGGGCGCTGGCTTACCATCGGCTATGATGGTGAAAGAATTATATCCAGATAAAAAGGTGATTTCTATAAATGGAGACGGTGGCTTTATGATGAATGCTCAGGAACTTGAAACGGCCTCTCGACTACAATTAGATCTTATTGTTATTATTTTAAATGATAATGGATATGGTATGATTGAGTGGAAACAAGAAGACGAAGGTTTTCCTAAATATGGTCTGGAGTATACCAACCCAGATTTTGTTAAATTAGCCGAAAGTTTTGGTGCCGTTGGGTATAAACCAGATTCGGTAGACGCATTTAAAACAGCATTAGATAACGCATTACATTCTAAAGGCATTCAACTTATCGATTTAGCTATCGATTATTCGTTAAATCATGAGATACTAAATGTACTTATTAAAGAATTTTCTGAAAAATTAAAATCTTAAACACCATGAATAAATCAATCTCAATAAATCCAGCGACAGAAGAAAAAATTGCCGTTTATAACCGCTTAACCGTAGAAGAAACGCAACAAAAAATAGAAAAAGCGCATCAGGTTTTTAAGGAATGGAAGCATACATCCTACATAAAGCGTGCACAATTAATGAATAAGTTGGCAGATGAATTGGAAAATAACACCGATTATTATGCAGAAATAGCCACTTCAGAGATGGGTAAAACCATTGGCCAATCGAGAAAAGAAGTCGAAAAATGTGCTTGGGTATGTCGGTATTATGCAGAAAACACGAAAGACTTATTACAAGATAACACGGTTAAAACTGAAGCCGAAAAAAGCTATGTCACCTTTCAGCCGTTAGGTGTGGTCTTAGCCGTTATGCCATGGAATTTTCCTTATTATCAAGTCATTCGGTTTTTAGCTCCTGCACTTATGGCCGGAAATACGGGAGTTTTAAAACATGCTTCTAATGTGCAAGGTTGTGCTTTTGCTATTGAAAAAGCGATAACTAAGGTTGGTTTTCCTGAAGGAATTTTCTCAAACCTTAATGTAGCTTCAGATGCTATAGAAGCCGTTATAGAACATAAACATATTGTAGCCGTAACCCTTACTGGTAGTGCGCCTGCAGGACAGTCTGTTGCCTCTATTGCTGGTAAAAACTTAAAGAAAACGGTATTAGAATTAGGAGGAAATGATGCTTATATTGTTTTAGATGATGCCGATTTGGAAGAGGCTACAGATTTAGCCACTTTAGGACGTTTACAAAACAATGGACAAACCTGTATTGCGGCAAAACGTATTATTGTACTCGATAAAATTTACGATGCGTTTTTAAAATTGTATAAAGAAAAAATGGAGGGCGTCAAAATGGGAGAACCTACCAACGAAAACACATATTACGGACCTTTAGCCCGATTAGATCTAAGAGACGAGTTACATAAGCAAGTCGAAAAAACTATTGAACAAGGTGGTACGTTAATTTTAGGTGGTAAAATTCCTAATCGCAAAGGGGCCTACTACCCTGCTACTATTTTAACGGATTTAAAAGATGGTATGGAAGCCTTTAATGAAGAATTATTCGGACCAGTAGCCTCTGTAATTCGTGCCAAAGACGAAGCACATGCTATTAAGTTAGCCAATAACTCTAAGTTTGGTTTAGGAGCTGGAGTAATTACAAGCGATAAGAAAAAAGGTGAAAAAATAGCCTTACAATTAGAAGCAGGAAGTTGCTTTGTGAATAAACTGGTGGCATCCGATCCGCGATTGCCATTTGGTGGTATTAAAACAAGTGGATTTGGTCGTGAGCTTTCTGGTTACGGAATCAAGGAATTTGTAAATACCAAAACGATTTGGATAGATTAACTTAGAACCTTTAGAGGTTTAAACATGTAGTCTATATTTATATAGATTATAATACTACTTTACTGAAAACATCAAGTGCATTGAACTTGGGTTTTCAGTAAAGTATTTTTTTTACTAGAATTTTTGCCTTCAACTCGCCCCAATCGTATTAGGGTGTTTCAGTGGTGTACGTCATGGTTTCGAACAGATCGCCGTTCGTATCGTAAATGCTCCAAGTTCCTACATTTTTAAAGTTTTGCTTGTTTCCTTCTTTATGGAGCATACCGTTTGTGTGATATTGTCTATACGGTCCGTTTTCTTCACCGTTTACAAAGGTTTTTTCCGTAGCTAACGTGTCATCCTCGTAATAATAACTCCACATTCCCTCTTCTTTGCCTTCCTTCATGGTTCCGGTACTATTTACGTTGCCATTTTTAAAATAGGTAGTCTGTATACCATGAGGCTTATTATTTAAATAGTGCTCCACATTATACAATTCGCCACTATCGTAATAGCTTTTCCATTCTCCTGAGGCATTACCCGCATCATCGAATGCTTTTATATATTTTATACGGTTATCGTCCTTAAAATAACTGTTCCAAATCCCAACTTTTATTCCATCTTTAGACTCACCTTCCATGTAAAGCTCTTGAGAATAGTCCATTTTTTGATGGCCATGGAAGACGTTGTTTTTGTAATGGTTTATAGCCTTCTGTTCCCCATTTTCGTAATAAGAAATCCATTCTCCTGTTTTCTGATTCTCGCGCAGCTGTCCTTTAGTTTTTATGGATCCAGATTTGTAATAGTCCTTAAATGGAACTAATGCGTTTGTATCTATTTCGGTAGAATTAGTGGCGTGCAGTGTATGAGTCTGTTGCGGTTGCTCTTTGCAACTTGTAGCAGACAGCATAAACGAGGCACTTAGTAGCGCTAAAAAAGCAGATGTAGTATAGGTCATTTTGAAGAAATGTTTAGGAGGCATGAGTGATATTGATTTACGCACAGCAGTTATACATTATAAAGTTTGCTAAGTTTTATATTTATAGTCATAAACAGCAAAGTTAGCACCTGGCATTTCAAAAGGAATGCTATTGGTAACTAGAGTGTCTTTAATTGGTTCGCTCATATCTCTGGTTCTTACTGTTACTAATTTCCCCATGTATGTTGAGTTTTGATATAATAACATATTCAGAGTCAAAACCAGTGGTATGCCTGCCATGAAAAGAAGCGACACGCTAAACATAACACATTATTTTAACACCTAAAACTCCGGAAGTCTTTTATTCATTAAGCGTCCAAATCATCGCTTTTTCTTTTGTTGCTCTAAAAATCGTACTATGTTGTTCTTCGGGTTCATCGGCGTATGTCCAAATTAATCCTAGATCTAATTGCTTTAATTTTTCATTTAGGGTTCTGGTATGTGTAGAAATGTCTTCAGCATCAGAACCAGCAAACCAAAGTTTCTTTTGCTGTCCGTAATCTGCTTTGGCTAGTGTTTCAAAATGCTTTACCAGATTTTGTTCGTTATACCACAACGATGGATCTACAGCCATATAATAGTCGAACATATCATTATCCAAAAGAAAGGTTTCCATAACAAATAGTCCTGCGACAGATTCTCCAATGATCGCCCTTTTATCTGTGGTGCGATATCTGTTATTGATTTCGGTAAAAAGCTCATGTTTTATGAATCCTCTAAAATTATTAGAGCCTCCTGGATGAGGTACTATTGTAAGATCGTATTCTACTTCTGTCGGACCAGTAAGATCTCTTCTACGCTCTGTATTTTCAATGCCCACTAAAATATACGGCGGTATTTTTTCTTCACTTATAAGCTTGGAAAGCGTATTTGCTATATGCGGAAAATCTTCTTTTATGCCACCGTCCGGCATATAAAGTACCGGAAATTGGTCTGTCGAATTATCGTAGTTTGGGGGTGTCCAGACAGTAATAACACGGTCTTCGTTTACAATCTTCGAACTTATGGTTAAACTATCGTGTTCCGGAATGGGGTCGTTATACACTATGCCTTTATTCTTACAACTCATGGTAAAAACAGTAAGGCACAACAAGAGTATAAGATTTTTCATAACATGGTATTTTAAATACATACCAACGATTTGAAGATTAAAAAGTATCTATCCCTAGTGCATAAAATGATAAGAATTAGACGCCATACACCAGTACTTCGCATTGGTAAAGCACTAAAATAAACAATTTTTAAATACTGTTTATAGTTGATATACAATATTTTAGAGGCGACATAAAAATTAGATAGTTTATTGTGATAAGACTAGGCGTACAAAAAGTAAAATACAGCGTGTAGAGACTTTATAAACACATATAAAGTACGTATTAAAATTTAATAATTGTTAAACGTATGTCCTAAGATGAGCGGTATTCATGGCATTGAAACTTGTACAAGTTAATACATTACACCAACAAGAGCAACTCACCTTTCTTATAGCTGTCCCAAAACCAGGTCAATAAATAAACAGTTATAATTTATAATGTTGTGAGCTGTTTGTCAGTTCAATCTATTTAGTACAATGCTATCCCTCCTAGATTGATATAAGAATTTTAAACGTTTTCAAAATGATTTTTAACAAAAGCGAGTTGTTCATTATCGGTAATATTCTCTGAGGATTCCATATTGATTTCAATATTCTTAAAATGAGAATCCTTATTCAAGTGATTGTGCAGTTCTACTTTTGCGTTTGTAGGTCCGAAAAGTAGGACGTGTTTATATTTTAAAATCTGAGCCCCAATTCTGTCATAATACTTTTCTTGCATTTGCTGTCTTTTATTGTGCATAAGACTTTCACTGCGGTTTAAAGCATCTACTTTGGTTTCTGAAGTAAATTGCGATACAATAGATTGATCTTTGTGTTTCGAATTTATATCAATCAGATTTGCGACTGAATGATCCATCCATATTCCTAAATTGCTATTTGTTTTCATGATCTTAAGATTTAATAATTAAAGATACTACCCATATTTATTATAGACGATTTACCTGATCTAAAGCTCTTTTTTCACCCGTATGTCGACTGTTCAGTTGATTCGTAATTGGAATTAGTTGCATGTGTTCTAGTCTCCCATTAAAAAAACACGAGATGTTATTAAATCTGTTATTTTTTTTATCGAAGTCTTTTAAATGCATACTTATACGGTTTATATGCGATTCTAATCTTTGTAAGGATTGGGTAATTTTAGCAGTAAAAAAATTAGTGCTGTTTTGTGCGCTTCTTTGTCCTTTAATTCTATTTATTTGGATTGTCATAGTATGTATTTTTTAATGTTCTTTTTCATAAGATTCTAATAAATCGTTTAATGTCTTTAAATAATCTTTTAGTTCTTTATTGTTTACTCCTTTTTCGTCAGTAGATTGAAAACTTATTGGTACTTCTCCCATAAATTTTATCAATTCTGGACATTCTTCTCGAATTTTTGTAGTTGCCAGTACAATTTGCTTACTTAAATCGTTACGATCTTCCATATCTATTGCTTTTTTTTAAGGTAGCCCTTATATTCTACAATACAGGTTAAATACAGATTAGTTTTAGGTTTTTTATAAAAGTAAGTCAACACAATTATTAATTTCATGTCTAATCAACAACTCAAACTATAGATGTAGAGTTGAAAATAGTACTGTTAATCATCCTTTTCATGGCATGTTAACGGATACAATACTAGCTTATGACGCTTATATGGACAAACTCATAGAATATAGCACAAAAAAAGCTTACAAAATCAATCTCTTGAACGTGTAAGCTATTGTTTTAAAATCCGCTATTTTCTTGCTGACAAATTGTATTTCGTTTCTCAGTGTGCCTTTAATTTATCATCGTTAAATTACGAATGTGTCAGTCTAAAACATCTATAGCATTAGCTATAGTTTCGACTTTTATATTATTAAAAAACACACCTGTCCAGGTGCCATCCAATTCTAAACGTTCTCCAGTAGTGGTTTCTCTAAAAATAGCCAAGATGGTTGCTGTATTTTGTTTGAAAAAAACCGTATAATTAGAAGTTAAAATACTTTTTCCATTTAGCGCATAGGTACTCGTAGAATTATAGGAAAAAGGAAACACCGATGGTTCTTGATTGAAAGGGACTTCTGTACCCCCGTATAAAGTACCGTAGGTTTCCGATAATAGGCTTAATTCGTCTGGAATAAAGACCTGTATTTCTGGGTAATTGAGTTGAGCAAACCTCAAAGAATCATTAAAAACAAATTTGGAATTACCTAAAAGATTTTCTAACGGATTTATAACAACTTGCATGATAGTGTCTGAATCATTTCTAAAATAGAACTCAGGAAGCTTTTTTTCTATTATGGTTTGTCCGTTGTTGGTGTCTAATTTCCATTCTAAAGACATTAATTCGTACGCTTTTAAACTGTTTTCTTGTTCCATGGTGGTGGTCTCGTCGGAGCTGCAAGATATCGTTGCGAGGCATAAGCATAAACCAATTAATAAAGTGTGTAGTTTCATAGTATTTATTTTACCTCTTAACCCTACGTTTTTACAACGCTTCTATGCTTTTAATAGTGATCCCCACAAAACAATCGTCTTGACATGTTTTCTTAACATAACCAGACGTAGAGATTAATCCCTGGTTTTCGGCCTCAAAATACGAATTAGCATCCGTTCTTTTTAGTAACCAATCGTGTTCAGAGATATTATAGACTTCGTCTAAAGTTCTGGCCACAGTAGCACTAGTATAGTGGTGTTCTGGACTATTAATTTCGTTTTCATGTTCGGTCCACTCTAAGTCGGCTACGGGAATATGCTCCTCTGCCCCTGCCGTAAATTTAAAATCACGTTGTATAATAATCCCGTCCGATACGGTAATAGTGGTCTCCCAACCATAAGATGTAAATACAGATCCGCCATAAGTCACGTAGATATACGAGTTATTTGACGCTGCTTTAAAATCATTCCATGCGGTTTTACTAGTTTCAAAATCAGATTTATAATCCATATCGTCATCAGACGCACATGAAACTACAACTGAACTTAATATTAGACATGCCAATAGATATATGGTGTGTTTCATAGTGTGTCTTTTGTGTTTTTTTTAGTTGATAATTACAAATATAACTATTTTTCCCGTTGTTGGGATAATTATATATCTTTTTATTATTACACTTCATCCTGCAACCTTATATTTAGTAAATAATACATATTTTTACGTTTTACTTATCGAATACGTTTACCATGACAAGAAAAAAATACCAAGGTGAAAGCAATAACAAAGAGCGCTCTAAACAGAAGCTTATTCAGGCAGTAGGGAAAGTGCTTAAAAGTAAAGGATACACCGGATTAACGGCTACCAATATTGCAAGAGCTGCAGGTTTAAGTCGTAGGTTAATTAGTACGTATTTCGAGTCGGTTGAAGATTTGGTAGAGACTTATGTAAGACAGAAAGATTACTGGACTACCGCTTCTGGGAAAGTTGCGGACATGATTGCGGACAATCCACAAAGAGATACCAAACAAATGATTGATGAGATACTTCAAAATCAGTTAGAGTATTTTTACAATAACGCCGAAATGCAAAAAATAATACTTTGGGAAATTAGCGAAAAGTCTCAGATTATGTACGAAGCTTGCGAAGAACGTGAGCGTTTAGGCTCTAAAGTCTTCGCCTTGGCCGATAAAGAGTATAAGGGCAAAGACATACGCGCCGTATCGGCCATATTGGTTGCCGCAATTTATTATATGGTGCTTCATGCAAAATCTACCGACACCCTATTCTGTGAAATCGATATCAATCAGCCAGAAGGCATGCAACGCATTAAAAACGCTATTAGCACTATACTTCAGAAGATGTAGTGTATTGTAAATTGGTAGTACGCAGGGACGTCCTGTTTCTGTAGTACACGTTAGTATTTTTAACTCCGTTTTATAGTTTCTACTGCTGAGCCCAATATTTAGGCTAGACTCCCTAAAACAACTAATCCTGCGAAAAGGAAAATCATTAAAATAAAACCTAAAAACGAGATTACAAGTCCTGCAATGGCAAATCCTTTTGGATTTTTAAACATGCCCACAAAGGATAAAATAAACCCAATAATCCAAATAAACCAACCGAAAATAGGAATCCACCCTAAGAATAGACCAAGTAAAGCGATCACAAATCCGGCTATGGCCGTTCCATTAGATTGATTTTGGGTGACTATAAAAGTTTGTCCGTGTTGCTCTGTGCTTTGGTTTTGTGGAGGCGTTATTTCATTCATATTTTTGGGTGTATTATTTTTTGAGCCTAAAGTGGCTACCCTATTACTGTTTCGTTTTATGCGCTTGTAAATAGATATGCTTAACAAAGAGCTGTTACAAAGGTGCACAGACTCCATGATTATTCACTAATCTAAGACATATTTTTATACTTTATGCGTTGCACTTCATTATATGACGCATAAACTGTTTTATTTTATTATTTCAATCATGCTTTTAGCGTCGTGATTTTCCCATACTAGCACATCGTTATACCATACTTTAGTTATGCTGGTATTGGAATGACTTTGGTCTATTTCGGTTTTAATGATATCGGAATCCGATGCTGAAAATTGAATTTTAGTTCCAGACTGCTTGTTTTGGTCTAAGGTCGTGCTTGGTGAAAGCGACAAATATGTCCCGTGGGCTCCTTCGACAATAGTGATTCCTTTTGGAGCATCTAAATTGCCTTTATAATAGACTTCCCATTCTCCGTTTATTTTATGGTAAACCGTAATATCCGCTACATTATACCCCTGTTCTATTTCAAATAGGTTAAGGCCTTCTGCATTTAGGTATGTAATATCCAGAGAAATGTCTGCGTTAACACAACAATCGGTCTCTTCCGAGCAAGCAATCATTGGAAGTATTACGAGTAAGAGAATAATTACTTTTTTCATTTTTAATGTCTATTTATTTGCAATTCCGTTTTGATAGCTAATATAAAACATCGCGTTCCAACATCTTATGTTTACCTGTAATCAAAACGTAAAATAGCAATAGATTTTAAACAAATATAAACCATAATCACTTATGCTTTAAGGATTTCAACATTTTTATACTGCTGTTATACTCTTCCTGTTCAAGGTATTACCCTAGACAAATTGGGTGTTTATATTAGCAATTTACAGCATGATTTTGGCATGCACGTCACGTGTTTTATGTGCGTTTTATAGAGTTGGTGACTAAGCCAGGTCATGGATGCGCATAAATAAGGCCTACGGTTGCGGGTATGTAGTTGAGAAAGTAAGCACTTTACTTAGCGTATTAACACAGGCATTTTTGTAGCACGTTTTTAATTTATTATTATTTCAACACTCAATTCTTGTTCATTTTCAAGTTTTGGAATCAGAGCGTGATATGTCAAATTAGGAGCTTCAGTTGTATCGTTTTGATAGAACGTAACGATTAAATTTTGTGTTCCAGTCTCACAATTTTCAACTAATGTATAATCAATAGAACTATTCCCATTCCCAAGCCCTTTCTTTCCAATAATTAAATCATAAATAGAAAAATCAATAGTAGGCTGACAACTTCCTGATACCAATTCAGTAAAATCAAGTTGATTCCTAATAATCATATAATTTTCAGACAAATCTATATCCATTTGATATTTTGTATTTATACAACCGTATTCAGTTTCGAGACTTGTAGTTTTTAAAATTGTGTCAGTACAATCATCATTGTTGCAGGAAATTATTCCAAGAAATATAAGGGATATAATTAAAATTCTATATTTCATACATTTAGTTTTATATAAGACGTTCTTTTTTAAAGATGGTTTGGTTAAATGTGCTACAACCTATTATATCAAAACAAATATAAACCATAATCACTTATGCTTTCTAGGCAGTTGCACATTTTGTTGTCTTATATGTTTGATTTACAATCACTTGCTATCTATGGACAATGTGAGGTTATATGACGATATAATTAGACGTATGTTGGTAAAAAAATAAGGTGTTATAGTTGGTTTTTATTATAGTACGTTGTTTTTTTTGTGTGTAGTGTTTATTCCGTTGTCCATCTTTCGTTTCGATTCTCTTCGTCGCTCAAAGATAGATAATGAATGGCGAAAATAAGTTGGATATTTGGGTCATTTAAATCATAATATTTTTTCAAATTTAAAACGTTCCAATATCGGATTCCTGACACACTAAAAGTTCCAGAATTCCGATTTTTTTTTGCATAGTTTGGATTAAGCACCAAAATCAGTATCAACAATAGCCATTGATAGCCACAGATTTTTTTACTCAGATTCAGAATATTCTAATATGTCAGCAGGCTGACATTCTAGTGCTTTACATATAGATTCTAATGTTGAAAATCGAATTGCTTTTGCTTTTCCTGATTTTAAAATCGAAATATTTGCGGTTGTAATTCCAATAATTTCGGCAAGTTCTTTACTTTTCATTTTTCTCTTAGCTAGCATAACATCAAGATTTATTATAATTGCCATAAATTAAACTGTTAGTTCATTTTCTTCTTTAATTCCTTTTGCCAAACTAAGAGCATCGCTTTGAATGATAAAAAACATTCCAATTATGGACAAAAACAAAGGAAGTAATAGATTGTTATCATATATCAATTCAAACTTTCCTCCAGTTAGTTTGCTTATCCATAAAACAAAAATAAGAGCAAATGATATAATTCCTGTGTATAGAAAATTATTCCCAGATTTTTTTAAGTTCACTATAGTATTATCGGAAAAATATTTGTTCGTTAATAAGAACCTTGCCATTTTTCTCAAAAAATACAGACCTCTTAAAAATATTATATAAGCAAATAGACTTACGATAAATATTAACCAATAAAATAAAGTCCAATCTTCTGCATTCATATTTACTTGATTAATATTGACAGTTCCAAATGGTATCATAAATATTATTCCAATTAGACCAATAAAATGAAGAATGTAAAGTATGTCTACAAGTGTTTTAAATAATATTGCTTTTTTCATATTTGATAATTTAATTATATAAATATACTATAATTATTGAAAAACAATAATATAATTTTGAAGAACGATGTTTTTTTTTAACTTGTGGCTAACAATTATGAATAAACAGTGAGGTTATATGATGCCTTATATAGAAGTAATTCAGTGAAAAATTAATGCATTTTTACTTGTTTTTTTATCATAGTACTTTGTTACCACACGTTTTATTCCACCTTTGTCATTTTAACAATTCTTTCTGCCATTTCTACTAAATCTTTTAAACTAGATTCTTTAACATCATTAGATTTTTTAGATTCTCTTTTCCTTAAGGGGTCTCTATGGATTTCTTCAAGTGCAGTTTTTATATAGTGTACATATTCTTCGTTACCATCAGTTCCGTTTTTCTTTAATTGTTCAGAAAAACCAACAATAGCCTTTGAAAGCACCATTTTATAGGCATAGTCTTCTATAATGTTTTTCTGTTTAGTATATTGATTTGCACAGAAAATTGCTCCAATTATTGGCAATGGTAGTAGGGATATACGACCAATTAAAAGTCCAATATTATTAGGGTTTGTTTGCAAAATCCAAATACCTAATGAAACGGTTCCTATTAAGCAAATAACTGCTCCCAAAATCCAACTGCCGAAAATCCATTTATTATTTGAGTTTTCGTACTGACCTTGAAAAGAAGCACTAATCCCTTCTGCCGTTGTGTAATTCAATGCTTTTTTGGATGATTCAATTAGATTTTTAGCTTCTGATAAGATTGATTTCCTTTCTTTTTCATACTCATCCAATTTTTTAATATTCGTTTCCGTTTTTTGTTCTAAATCATCAAGTCTATTTTCTCTGTCTTGTACTTTATTTGCAAATGACGTAATCAACTTTTCGTTGGATTTGATTTCTGTTAAAGATCCTGTTATTTCTTCGAGATTTACCGATGCAGTTTCTTTAATAGTTGTTAGACTCGTGTTAATTATTTCCAGAGATTCGGACTGTTCCGTTAGCTCATCTTTACGTTCGATTATTTTTTCCAGTTCAGTCTCTATTTCAGTCAATTTTTTATTGCTTTTTTCCAGTTTTTCCGATAGAGTACTGTTACTTTCTTCTATGTTTTCATTTAATTCTTTGGAATCAACAAGAACTTGTTGTAGTTGAAGTTTGATTTTTCTTACTTCTTCTATTTCTTTTTCGAACTCCACTTGTCTATCTGAGAAATATCTAACATTATAATTTCTCAAAAGCACCTTTAGAGCTTCAAATTGTGGTAGATAATTTACCGGACTTTTTAAATAGGTATCTATATCAGTTAAATACGTGTAAATATTATTTCTTTCTTTATAAGTCGAAATCTTTACAAATTTGGAAGGGTAGCGAGTTAATGAAGAAATATCTGTTAATAAAGCTTCAATACCGCCAATTAATCCTCTAAAATTATACTCATCTTCGCTACCATATCTATTGGAACTATAGTCCTTTAAATTCAGATCTTTTATTTTTTCCCGAATCGAGTCTCTTCTTTCTCTAATTTGATTGACTGATGTTAATTCCATAATTTTTTTCTCTAATGTGTGGTAACAATTATATATGTGCTATACTAGTTTACTTCGAAAAATATTCCATTTCAGGAAACATGTTATATCAAAACAATCATAAAATATAATTTTACTCTTTCCTGATATCGTTTACATACCTCAAAGATAACCCATTAGAATAATGTTTCTCTAATGTACTTATTAGAACTTATTGACAAATAAACATTTAAAAACTTCTGAAAACTTATTGGAGAAACCAAAATATTTTAGGCTAAGGCCATAAAACCCTAACCACCACAAATCATCCACCTCGGGAAAAATAGACAAGGAAAAACTACGAAATACCCAATCCGTACTCAAACCTACTCCGAGTCTAATTCGTGTCTCCCTCGCAAAACGGTGCATTTTTTAAAAACACACCCGAACCCATACTGAACAAGACCCGAACGAGACTCGAACAAAACCCCTATTAGCGACGAATGGTGTTTCATGAACATTCGGACACGTTCACAGCCGTTCCCAATGTGTCCCCATGTGTCACCACGTGTCAAAATTATAGACCTAAAAAGGTATAAAAAACGAGGGTGTTTTGGTATAAAAGCACAGGAATGCCAGTAATAACACAGGTTCCAAAGCATGGGAACACACTCTAGAACCTGAATTAAAAACGGTTATATATTATACTTAATGTCGGGCTATCTTGGGAAATATCGTCACGCCTTAGGCTTCTTTCCGTAGCACTTCTAATGGCGAGCTTTTTAGGACCGTACGGATGTTGCTTAAGCCTATAACCAAAACCAACAGCGTAATGCCTGGAAGTAAGACTATAAACGGAATAATAGAGGGTACAAAAGGTTCTTTAAACACTAACAGCGCCAAACATAAACTGCTTAATAAAGCCAAGAGTAAACCAACCACACTTCCTAAAAGTCCTAAAAAGAGATATTCTAAGGCGGTGATTTTTAAAATTTGGGTATTCTTAGCGCCTAGCGTTCGTAATAATACGTTTTCCTTAATGCGCTGGTATTTACTGGTGCGTATAGATCCGATTAATACAATAACCCCTGTGAACATACTAAAGAACGCCATAAAACTAATTACCCAAGAGACCTTTTCTAAGATGTCTTCGACCACCGTAAATATTTGTCGTAGATCAATAATAGAGACATTCGGGAAACGGCTCACCAAATCTTGCTGTAAGGCGGCCGAACTGCTTTCGTCGGCTACCAAGGTGGTTAATACATTAAATTGTGGCGCGTCTTCTAACACACCAGCCGGAAAAACTACGGTAAAGTTAAGTTGCACTTGAGACCAATCGACCTGACGGATACTTCCTACCGTAGTTTCCATAAGTACGCCTTGTACATTAAAAACTACGGGATCGCCTACCTCTAAATTGGCATCGTTGGCGAGGTTGTCGGAAATAGAAATCACTACCGGTTCGCCAGCTTCTAATCTCGGCGTCCACTCCCCTTCAATTATAGTTTCAGAGTCGATTAGGGTATCGCGATAGGTGGTTCTAAATTCGTGGTTAAGTACCCAACCGCGCACTTGGCGTGTGCTGTCTTGGCGGATGTCGTTTACCAATTGTCCGTTAATCTGTTGCATGCGCATGGTCACTAACGGGATGTCGCTAAGCACAGGTAAATCCTTGGCGGTAATACGTTCCGAAATGGTCGCACGCTGGTCTGGTTGCACATCTAAAATGATGATGTTGGCACTATCGGACTGGGCGCCGACTTCGGTTTTTGTCAATAAAATGTCTTTGGTAAAATATAGGGTACTAATTAAAAATGTTCCTAATCCAATAGCAACCACCAACACGACGGTCTGATTGTTAGGTCGGAATAAATTCAGTACACTTTGTCGGGCTGTAAAACTCCAGTGTTTTGGGAAATAGCGCTTGATTAAACGTGTAAATCCGATGGCAACACCTGCTAACAAAGCAAAAGTTAACATGGTCGCGCCTACAAAAGAGAGCGCATACAACGCATCTTTTATCAGCCAAAACGAGAATAAAAACAAAAAGACTAAAATGGCTGTGAATACAGAAAGACGTACCCATAATGGTTCTTGTACCCCATCTTCACTCACCCGTAATACATCTAAAGGCGACACAAACCAGGTGCGTAATAAAGGTAAAAGTGCAAATAACACCGACATAAACAAGCCGAGTAAGATCCCAATTAAAATAGGCACTGCCGAAATGGAAATCTCTAATGTAAAGGGTAAAAAGTCTTGTAATAAATACGGAAATACCAACTGTAGCCCCACACCTATTACCGCGCCTATAGCCCCACCAAGAATCCCGATACCTCCAATTTGAATGAGGAAAATAAGAAAACTTTGCAGTCTAGACGCGCCCATACATTTTAAAACGGCAATGGCTTTAAGCTTCTCTTTAATGTAAATATGTACCGAACTTGCAATCCCAATACATCCCAATAATAAGGCGATAAAGGCGGCCAGATTTAAGAAATTCCCCACATTCTCGTAACGCTTTCCTAAACGTCTAGAGGTTCCGGTATGCGTATCTAAATCGGCATTTTCTAAATCTAATAAAGGTTCTATACGGTCTTCTAAACGTTTTAAATTAACGGTGTCCGATACCTTGTAATAATACTGATACTCTTTCCGACTTCCAAACTGTAATAGCTTGGTAGCGTCTACTAGATCCCGTGGCATAATCACAGGAGGTGCCACAGAACTGGAAATGCCCGAGTTCCCCGGCATCGATTTTAAAGCCCCTACAATGGGTAATGTCAGTTCCCCGATTTTAATGGAATCGCCCGTTTTTACATTGAATTGTATCATGAGTGTGGCATCAACCAACACACCACCTGAAGACTGATAAGTGCTTGATGCAGAAGCAGGTTCGGCATCGATTTCGCCATAAAACGGAAAATCTCCTGCAATCCCCTGAACTTTAACCAATTTGGTACCTCCACTTTTAGGAAAGGCAATCATGGACACAAAATTCACTTCGGAAGCCTGCGGTTGTAACGAATCAATAATGGCTTGTGCCCGAGCGGTTGGTTCTTGTTTGGAATCGATTATAAAATCGGCACCCATTAAGGTTTTAGATTGGCTCTTTAAATTATCCTGTAAATTAGAACTGAATAATTGAATGGAAACCACCGCAGCAATTCCCAATATAATCGACGCCATAAATAATAGTAAACGGACTTTACTCGCTTTGGCATCTCGCCAAGCCATTTTAAAAAGCCATGACAGTTGTATGTTTTTTGAGGTATTAGAATCTATCAAAGCGCAGTAGTGGGTTGGTTCGTAATAATTTTTCCACCTTTAAGCTTTAAGATGTGTTGGGTACGGTTGGCCAACTCCAAATCGTGAGTAATAATCACTAACGTAGTGCCGTGTTCGGCATTCAATTCGAAAAGCAACTGGATGACTTTTTCTCCGGTTTCTTCGTCTAAATTCCCCGTAGGTTCATCAGCAAATAATATCGCTGGTTTATTGGCAAAGGCACGTGCTAAAGCGACACGTTGCTGTTCGCCACCAGACAACTGCGACGGATAATGATGTACTCGACTTCCTAAACCGACTTTCTCTAGTAAATCTAAACTCACCTGAGTAGCCTTTTTATCGCCTTGCAATTCCAAAGGGACACTCACATTTTCCAAAGCCGTTAAGGTTGGTAAAAGCTGAAAATTCTGAAAGATAAAACCGACGTTTTTGTTTCGTAATTGCGCGCGTTCATCTTCATTCAACGTCGCTAAATCTTGTCCGCATAATTCCACTGTACCGCCGTTGGCCTGATCTAATCCTGCACATAACCCCAATAAGGTGGTTTTTCCGCTTCCAGAAGGTCCAACGATCGAAAATATTTGGCCTTGTTCAACAGCAAACGAAATGTCGTGTAATACCGTTAATTGTTTGTTACCGCTGGTATAAGTCTTTTCTAACCCAGTTATCTTTAATATATTTGACATCTAATCTTTAATTTAAATCACTATTTATGTGCGAGGCTCAAAATAAACAATTGCAATCAAATCACCCCGGGTTTAGGGTCTCTAAACTCTTAAAGTTTTGTTATTTTATTTTAGCCCTAACACTCTATTCATGTGGTGATGGCAAAGCGGAAAAAGCCAAAGACCAAAACGTAGAAACAACCACAACAGCATCGACTGAAGCCGAAGTGACCAAAGACAAAACCATTTTATGTTTTGGAGATAGCATTACTGCCGGTTACGGATTAGATAATACAGATGATGCCTATCCTGGAATTTTACAAGACACTATAGATGCATTAAATTTGGACTATACCGTGATTAATTCGGGAGTTAGTGGCGAAACCAGTGCAGGTGGAAAAAGCAGAATTGATTGGGTAATTAAACAGACCCCAGACATATTTTTATTAGAACTAGGAGCCAATGATGGTTTGCGTGGTGTGCCAGTAAGTGAAACACGAGCTAACCTACAGCACATTATTGATGTGGTTCGTGCTAAAAGTCCGCAGACTAAAATTATACTGGCGGGCATGCAAATGCCTCCAAATATGGGAACCGCATATACTACCGATTTTAAACAACTCTTTATAGATTTAGCTTCGGAAAACAATATAGCCTTCATTCCGTTTATTTTGGAACAAGTTGGAGGTAAACCAGAACTAAATCAAGGTGATGGTATTCATCCTAATGTAGAAGGTCATAAACTAGTTGCATATACCGTTTGGGATGTTCTTGGTCCTATGGTGAAGTCGTAGATAGTCCGCTAGTTTTAGAGGGTTTTGCTAGTGTTTCTTACTAATGATTGAAGACCGATAAAAGAAAGCATGCCTCTCGTCAAACTCCGTTTGCTAGCTTCGAAAGAATCTCACTATTCTTTCTTACTAATGATTGATGCCGAGTATTAATTATAACTTCTCGACTCCGCTCGAAGACCGTTTAAATTCAACATAAGTGTATAAAGTAATAAAACGAAGTCGAAAAAACAACACGTATCATTTCCCAGGGTGTTCGAGCGGCGTCGAGAACAAAAATGTATAACAGTAAACTTATTACATTTAATAAGAAGATTTACAAGACCTTTTTAAACTTTCAGTTCTATAAGCCATATAAACTTCTCTTCAAACTCATTTACTAGCTTCGAAAGAATTTTACTATTCTTTCTCACTAATGCTCGAAGACCGTTTAAATTCAACATACGTGTCCAGGGTGTTCGAGCGGAGTCGAGAACCAGAATGTATAACAGTATACTTATTACATTTTAATAAGACAATTTACAAGACCTTTTTAAACTTTCAGTTCTAGATAACAATATAAACTTCTCGGCAAACTCCGTTTGCTAGCTTCGAAAGAATCTCACTATTCTTTCTCACTAATGCTCGAAGACCGTATAAAATCAGCTTACGTGTCTAGGGTGTTCGAGCGGCGTCGAGAACATAATTCGTATTATTTCGGAATTGTTCAAGAAGCGTCAAGAACCAGAATTACTTTACTTCTTAAAAGGCTCCAACAAACCCCAGAACAATACTACCCTCACGACATGCCTTTTGCAATCACATCCCGATCAATCTGATGAACCAAGCCTCTTAAAAAATTACCAGGACCAATTTCGGTAAAGGTTGTAGCACCATCTTCAATCATGTGCAACATACCATGTCGCCACATTACGGGTTGCGTAAGCTGATCGATTAGATTCCGTTTAATGAGATGCACATCTGTTGTAGGGCGACCTTTTATATTTTGATAAATGGGACAGCGGGGTGTTTTAAATGTAGTTTGTGCAATCGCTTCGGTATAACTTTCAATTATAGGTTTCATAAATGGGGAATGAAACGCACCACTCACAGGCAAATGTACCACACGAATAGCACCCGGTTTTAACTTCTCGCAGGCTTCGTTTAAAGCACGTTCTTCTCCAGAAATCACCACCTGTTGTAGTGCATTGTAATTTGCTGGCACCACTATACCCTGCACTTGTTTGCATACATCGTTAACAATAACATCGTACAGTCCCACTACAACCGCCATTCCGGTATGTTCCAATTCACAAACTTTTTGCATGGCAGTAGCTCGGGTGTTAATGAGTTTTAAAGCGGACTCAAAATCTAATGCGCCAATAGCTGTTAAAGCTGATATTTCGCCTAACGAATGTCCGGCAACCATATCTGGCTGAAAGGCTGTTCCTAGGGTTTGGGTTAAAATATACGAGTGTAAAAAAATGGCAGGTTGCGCGTACTTGGTATGTTTTAAGTCCGCTGCCGAGCCTTCAAACATGATATCTGTAATAGAATATCCTAAAATGGCATTTGCTCTTTCAAAATAATCTTGCGCTATTTTAGAAGTATTGAATAACGCCTTTCCCATGCCTGGAAATTGGGTGCCCTGCCCCGGAAATAAATATGCTTGCATAAACGGTTGATTTAGTATCTTTTAATTTACAAAAAAAATAGAGGACTAAAACATGGACCATGAGTAATTTACTTGCACTTATATATAGTAAGCATTAGACCATACGTTCTCACGGTTTTATGTTAAACCAATTGGATTAGCCGTTTTACTTTAATCACTTTGGTAAGTATAATACTCACAAGTAAAAGCATCAATTATTAAATGATTTAAGTCAACCCACACGCTATTAAGATCTTACTTTTGAATAAACCAAAAACACATAAAACATGTCATTACTTACCATTATACTTAGTATTCTTTTACCACCACTAGCTGTGTTTTTAAAGCACGGTATCGGAACCGCATTATTAGTTAGTGTTTTACTTACACTTTTAGGCTGGTTGCCAGGAGTGATTCATGCTTTTTATGTTAACAGTAAATAAATAATATTATGAAAAAGGAAGATAATAAAACAGATTACAATTCGGACATTACCGAAGACGACAAAAAGATATTAGGCGATAAAGCAGGAAACTTAAGACAAGATGGTGGCGACGATCGCTTACTAAAAAAGCGTAGAAACGAACCCGATTTCGCTGCCGATAACCTAGACATTCCAGGTGCAAGTCCGGCAAGACCGTTAACCAATGGGAAACCACCACGTGACGAAGAAAACGAACATCACAGTTTAGGAAGTGGTCATAACGACAACCTAGAACAGCATATCGATAATAAAACAGATCAGTAATTCGTATTACTTTTCAGTATAAAAAAACCACTATAGCGTTATTGTTATAGTGGTTTTTTATGTGCGGTTAATCTACACGATGGACTAAAAATTCTAGCTCGTTGGTTTTAATTACAAAACCTAAGCGCACCATACTGTAAAACTTATCGTAGTCTATTAAACTCTCTCCGTACCCAGCAAACCACTCGAGCATGAAATACTGGTTTTTAGATTTAAACGGATTGTAATATAAACGCGAACGCACAGAGCCATTCCAATTGTTCCAATTCAGACCTTTTTTAACGGCAATTTCAAAATTAAGTTTTTCAGGCACTATATCATAAGCATAAGAAATTTCGGAGATTCCGATATATTCCATTAAATCCGGATTAGATTCTTTATATATAAACGGCGCCCACAGCTCTATACTCATTATACTTTTACGACTTAAAGCCATAGAATACTTTAAATTTAAACTGTTCCAACTTCTAGAATATATACTGTCTCGCCCATTAGATTCGTGATTTAAAGTTAATGACGCTATACTTTGGGCTTGGTCTTTTTTATCGTAAAACACTTTTCTTAAACCTACAGTAGGATTAAAGTTAAGCTCCTCAAACGGACTCGAAAACTTATAAATGTTCCAAAATGCTTTTTGAGTATAAGTTAAATACAAGTACGAGTCCCACACAATTGGATTCCGACTTAGTAATTGTTTGAAACTAATTTGATATTTAATATCTGCAGTTTCAGAATCGACATGCGTATTGGTCGGTATTCCTGTTATGATATAATTGTCGTCGTGGATAGAAAATCTAGGATCTTCTTCTATAGATCTATTCACTTCTTCTCGCGTATAGGTTTGTGAAAATACAGGAGATACTAAAAATAGTAGTCCCCACACTAATAATTGATTTTTCATGAAATGCATTGAATTGTAGAATTAAACCGATTGTTCTTTTATGCTTAGAAACCGTAGTGCAAAGGTCTTACATTAATAAGACTTAAGTTTATTTGTTTGTATATAATTTTAACGCTATCCCAATTTAAATGTATCATTTCACACTTATAACGTGACATGAGAAGTTTTACCGGTTTTTAATCGTTCGTTTTCATTGTTAAACATTCTAGACCCTTATAACAGATATTTAAGCCTTTAATAATAATGAAGAGTTTGTAGCTCAATTATATACTATGTAACGTTTACGAATTGAAGCGAATACTCATGCCGACAACCTCATAAAACCAACGTATTTGCACCAAATAACCTACAAATGCTTATAAAAAACACGAAAAGTGTTAATATCCTACAGTATTCTGCCAACATTGTCCCATAGCCCGGTAAATTTTATATTAATATTGATTAAAATAAAGTAACAGTGAAACATATTCTTCTTAAAACACGGCTTGATGCACAAATAGCTATAGCGTTTAAATTCATTACAGTGTTAAGCATTGTGCTAATGGCATCAAGTTTACACGCACAAAACCAGTATCGCGGTATTACCATTTATATTGACTTTTCTGATATTCCAAGACCAGAAAATGAAACACCAGAGCGTTTAGAGGCGCTTTTAAACGATATGGATTATTCCGAAGAGAACATTCACAGATCGGTGTGTAAATATTGGTACGAACAAAGTTACGGTCAAGTGATATTAAAGCATGATATTTTTTATTACCGTGCGCCACTACCCGCTTCACACTATGCGAAATTAAATTATAAGGAAGGTATACTATTGTGGAAAGAGGCTTTAGAATATACCGTGGCAAATAACCCAGATTACGATTGGAAGCGCTTGTCTACCGACAAAGATGGTAACCTACGTTCCGTAATGTTTTACAATAGCGATAGCTTTGTGTCATGGATTGCCGCCGCGCATCATGGCGGTTGGACACTGTCTAACGGCGTAAAAATAAAATCGGTGTATGGGTCGTATCTCATTCGAAATGGTGAGCCAAGCTTATTTACACCTATTCACGAAAGTGGACATGCATTTTTTAGATTCCCCGACACCTACGATACAGGCTACGATTCTGGTGGTACGGGAGCTTACACGGTAATGAGTGGCGGAAAAACCTCGTTAATAGAACCCGTGGGTGCCCCGTTTAGAGTAGAAAAAAACTGGGGTAAGATTATAGAAATTAAACGTAAACCTGGTAAACAAACCCTGACATTAAAAGCCGATGGCGATGCTGTGGCCGTATATAAAAATCCGTTAGATGACAAAGAATATTTCTCTATCGAAGCCCGCAAACAAAGTACCTTAGGAAATGAGAAATTTCCTGTAGATCTGGGATTACTACTATGGCACACCGATTTAAATGTAAAAAGCAGTAATAAAGAACAAGCGATGACTCCTGAAAAGCATTATAAACATGCTATAGAACAAGCCGACGGATTATTCGAATTGGAGAGAAATCCTGCTAAACCCACCAACCGAGGCAATGCTGGGGATATTTATATTCCAGGTAAAACATTTTCGGATACCACAGTTCCTAATTCTAAATGGTGGGATAGTACAGCCTCGTATCTTAATATTACAAACATTCAATATATAGATGAAGAAACCATAAGTTTTGATGTAGTGTTTCCGGAACGTCTTTAAGTCTACTACAACCCAAAGTTGGGCATATTTAACCTATTAAATTCCATTAAAAAACCGTGATAACTTTTCCGATTTGGAGCTGTTATCACGGTTATTTTGTTTCGAAATAATCAAGTTATATTATTCTGTGGCTTTTGGGTAGTCTGTATATCCTTTTTTACCTGTAGTATAAAAAGTATCCTCGTCCCATTCGGTAAGATCTACATCCTGTTCAAAGCGTTCGACTAGATCTGGATTCGAAATAAATAACTTTCCGTAAGCTACTAAGTCAGCATCGCCATCTTCCAGTACTTTATTTCCTTTTTCCTTATCAAATTCATTGTTAATCATTAGCGTTCCGTTGTATAACGGACGGAAATGTTTAGCAATTTCCGATACCGCAAATGGCACATCACTTACATCGGTAAAAGGTTCAGACAAGTGAACATAAGCTAAATTATAATCGTTTAGTTTTTTAATGATGTATTCGAATGTTGGTATTGTATCTTCATCTACCGTAATACCAAATACATTATGTGCAGACGGGTTAAAACGTGCCGCTATGCGTTCTTGAGGAATTACTTCTTTTATAGCATCTAAAACTTCGAAAAAGAAGCGCGCTCTGTTTTCGATAGATCCTCCATATTCATCTGTTCGTGTATTTGAACATCCGTTAAAGAATTGTTGAAATAAATACCCGTTAGAAGAGTGAATCTCCACACCATCAAAACCTGCTTCTATAGCATTTTTAGCCGCATTCTGAAAATCTTTAACTGTGCGTTTAATATCTTCAATGGTCATGGCTTTAGGCGTAACAGTATCTTTAAAACCTTCAGGTGTAAACGATTTGGCATCTGGATTTATCGCTGAAGCCGATACAGGTAACGCTCCATCATGAAAATCTGGATGCGAAATCCGTCCCACATGCCACAACTGAATAAATATAGTACCGCCTTGATCGTGGACACGCTTGGTGACTTTTTTCCAACCTTCTACCTGTGCCTCGGTATAAATTCCTGGCGTATTAATATAACCTGTAGCTTCGGCAGAAACTTGCGAACCTTCAGTTATAATTAATCCTGCAGAAGCACGTTGCTCGTAATACAAGCCGTGTAAATCGTCTGTTGGCACTTTGCCTTCATTGTCTGCTCGACTACGCGTCATAGGCGCCATTACGACTCTGTTTTTTAAATCAATATTTTTATGGTAGGGTGTTAATAGATGTTGTTTACTCATAACAAAGATGTTTTTTTAATTCGTATTCTTATCAAATTTACAATTCAGTATAGGCAATATAATTGACCTATATCAATTAGGAAATTTTTAACTTTTTTAAAGTATTTCTTACCCGACTAAGATTTTCGGCTGTTACGCCTAAGTAATTTGCAATATCATAATTGGCTATTCGATTTTGGATGGTCGGATAGGCATCACAAAATTCTAAATAGCGTTCTTGGGTGTTTTTTTCTTGCGTAGATAAAATGCGTTTCTGTTGAGAAATGAAAGCTTTAGTCACCAAAACACGAAAATACCGCTCGAATATGGGCGCTTCGCTATACACCGATTGTAGTGCTTTGTAGCTTAAGGACAATAATTGAGCATCTTCAATGGCCTCAATATATAATTTAGAAGCCGACTGATTATAAAACGCTTCAAAATCTCCAATCCACCAATTCTCTATCGCAAACTGAAGGATGTGTTTATTTCCTCTGGCATCCATATAGTAGGCTTTTAAACACCCGCGAACCACAAAGTACTCCTGATTAACAACAACGCCTGGTTGCAGTAAAAATGCACCCTTTTGTAGAGACACTTCATTTAAAGTCGATAGAAAATAAGCCATATCGTGTTCCGAAGGATTAATAATGTCTCGGACGTGTTGTGCAAGAGGTGCATACATAGGTTGCTGTTTTTAATATACGGTTTTATCCATTTTAGTAGACCAATCCTGGAATGGTTTTAAAGCAATATCGCGTCCCAATTGCTCGAATGGAATGCTACGCTTATCGTAAGGCAACGGAATTTCTTTGTAGATAAACGCATCGTCGAAACCAATATTTGCCGCATCTTCTTGATTGCTTCCGTAATATACTTTATCTGGTCTCGCCCAATAAATAGCGCCCAAACACATCGGACATGGTTCGCAAGACGTATAAATTTCGCAGCCGTCTAATTGAAATGAATCTAGGTTTTTACAAGCATCTCGTATAGCCGTAACTTCGGCATGTGCGGTAGGATCTTTGGTAGAGGTAACTTTATTATTTCCACGCCCCACAATCTTGCCGTCCTTAACAACAACACAACCAAATGGACCACCTTCGTTATTATTCATTCCTTTTAATGCCGCATCTACGGCCTCTTGCATATATTTTTCTTTACACATAGTATCTTATATTTTTATAATGTCTGCACATTCTATTTGGCTTTTTAAACCTTATAATAAGTTTAGACATTTATTATATGTCATTTATATAATCGACTAACAATCGTAATATTCTTTTGCGAAGGTTACTGGTTTATGGGTTAGACGTTCTAAATCTTCCTTATAGGTGTCAAACGCTTTAAAATGGCCCGACAATACGGTATGTTTTGTTTTATTTGTGAGTAATACTTCAAGATAAGCTCCACCACTACCTCTAGCCGGTAGCATATTTTGAATACTAAACGACTCGATTTCATCTAGGTTAAATAGCTCAGCGTAGCCATGAGCCGAGAATCCGATTTTATCATTCTTTACATCTGTCCAAATTACGGGTTGGTCTATAAACCGTTCAGAAACGACACGCGGTCTGTATGTAATTCTTTCATTTTTCATGTAATCTTTAGAGACTTCCAAATCGCCTTGTAAAAGCAATGCATCCGATATAATAATACGCGCTTCATACTCTTTGTCCGTTAACAATTCGGGATATTCTCTATGGTTTTGAATAGTTACAGCTGTATTACCAGCATCGAACAAATAGCGAGAATCGTAAGTATAACATATAGAAAGGGCTATCCCTTTTAGATCGAAAATTAGATTTTTCTGATCGTCTCTTTCGTAACCATTAAGTGCTTCATCTCCCATTAAATCGCGAGTAAGCACATGTTTTAAGTCGTAATAACTACCGTCGTTTCCCATATCATTATAGCAATCACTATAAAAATATAATACCGGAACATCGGTTCTTTTATTATCAAAGTACGCTTGTAAATCATTAAAAATAACGTTCCCAATACGTATAGGATACTTAAATTTTAGAAGCTTTTGTCCGTATGGTGAAGTTTCAAAATAAATGTGTTGGTGGTTCTCTAATTCCCGATACGTAATCTCCCAAGATATAAACTGTTTGGGTTGGGATTGAATCATAAAACCATCGTTATAATCGTGATGATTTATTTCTAAAACCGAATAATTTTTTGGATGTTTGCGTCTCCATAGTTGCTTAATTAATGGTGCTTCGCTATTTACATGTGACAAAAACACCTCATCATCAAACCCGAACATGCTAGACAACGTTTCATAAACGCCTTGAAAGCCTTTAAATGTCACCGGTATATTATTTTGGTGATGGTCAAATAGAAACAAATACCGCTCTTTAGAGGGTGTTATTTTAATATAAGCATATTGTAGCTCGGTTAAATTTACAACGCAACTATGCATCCCTTTAACACCTGTGCAAATAAGCTGTTTATTTTGAATGCTTACTTCGCCATCATCTGTAGGTTTTGGAAATAGTGTTTGATTCGTGTGTTTGTCACCAAACCATGTATTTAGAATACTCATAGCAGTTTTGAAATAAATAAAAGACTAAAAAAAACAGATTTTAAACCACTAAAATACGAATGAAACTCGCGTCTTATATGGTTATATCCTATTTATTTCTTATGCTGTTGTTTTCTCCAGTACACATATAAAATAATGGCAATAATAGGTAAAATGATAAACACCACGATATTAAACGGATCTGAAAAATCTACCGGCTGATTATCGTCTGGATTAGGAGTTCCTAAAGGTAATTGTGCGAATAATGCAAGGGTTTTATGTATCATGTCTATATGTTTTATGGATAATAAATATCCTTTTCACTTGAGTTTTAGGTGCTAAAAGCGTGTTCTCTATTAGCGATCTTCTTTCAATATTACATTAAATAATCCAAACATTTTAACCCTTAATGCATATGGGTTAACATCTATAATATTACAGCAAATAAAAGCTTTACAACCAACCTAACTTTACCCAAAATTAGGCAAAATGATTCGCCTTAAACTAAAACATATATCATTATGGATACGACAACAAAACAAGATACTTTTGAAACCATTAATCCGAGTACAGAAAAACCCATAGCCTCATATACATATATGACGGATAGCGAGGTTGAAAATAAAATAAAACAGTCTCACGACGCCTTTTTAGACTGGCGTTTCGAATCGTTTGAAAAACGTGCTGAAGTAATTAAAGCTATCGGGAAAGCCTTACAAGACCACAAAGAAACATTAGCCAGCTTAATGACCGATGAGATGGGAAAATTATATTCTCAGAGCGAACAAGAAGTCGATACATGTATGGCCATTTGTGAATACTGCGCCACACATGCTGCCACTGAATTACAAGATGAAACACGAGAATTAACTTTGGGTGGTAAAGGGATCATTACCCACTCGCCTATTGGAATTATTTATGGTATTCAGCCATGGAATTACCCGTCTTACCAAGTGATTCGATATACCATTGCTAATTTAATGGCAGGGAATAGTGTGCTATTAAAACATGCGTCGAATGTAACGGGAACAGCTAAAAAGTTAGAGGATATCTTTAAATCGGCTGGATTACCAGAAGGATTATTTACGGTATTAGTTATTGGTCACGAACAGTCTGATGCTATTATTAATAACAAATTAGTACGCGGAGTAACACTAACCGGAAGTCCGAAAGCTGGAAAAATTATAGGCGAAAAAGCTGCTAGTGCTTTAAAGAAATCGGTATTAGAATTGGGAAGTAATGATGCTTATATCGTTCTAGACGATGCCGATATTGAATTGGCGGTAGAGCAAAGTGTAAAAGGAAGAATTTACAATAACGGGGAAACCTGTATTGCTGCCAAACGCTTTATTGTAGTAGATGCTGTTTACGATACCTTTAAAAAAGCCTTTGTTAAAGCGATGTCTGAGTTAAAACTAGGTGATCCTAAAGACGAAAACACAGACCTCGGACCTATGGCAAGAAAAGACTTACGTGAAAAACTACACGAACAACTTACCGAAAGTGTAAATAAAGGCGCAACCATATTATGTGGTGGTAAACCGGATTCTGGATCAGGATACTTTTATCCAGCAACTGTGTTAGAAGATGTAAAACCTGGACAACCAGCTTACGACGATGAGCTTTTTGGTCCGATAGCCTCATTAATCAAAGCCAAAGATGGCAAAGATGCCATGCGTATTGCAAACGATAGTCGTTTTGGATTAGGTGGTGGAATCTTCTCTAAAGATGTAGATAAAGCTACGCAACTCGCTAAGAAACATTTTGATACCGGAATGGTGTTTATAAATAGTTTTGGATTAGCAGATCCGAAAATGCCTTTTGGAGGCGTTAAGGATTCTGGATTTGGAAGAGAGCACGGTGGCTTTGGAATGAAGGAATTTGTGAACGTTAAATCTGTTATGATTAGTGATCCACAATAAGCACTAAATATAATAAACGCATAAAAAGCGCCCCTAAACAAATAGTTTAGGGGCGCTTTAATTACATATATTGAGAACTAATTTCTAAGCTTCTCCTCGAGCAGGATAATCTTTATTGTTTACAAAGTCAATAGACTTTATAAGCTCAACAATTTCTGGTCTTGCAAAAGGCATGGTCTGAATAGATGACGCATATAGCGTACGATCTGGACGGATTAAAAAGATAGCTGGTTCTACAAATTCTTCAGGTTCGTCTTTAATCCCTTTAGAAATGTAAAGTCCCCATTCACGAGCTTCTTCAATCGGAAACTCATATCCTAATGGCACATCTTTAATATCCCATTCCTTATAAGAGGCTTCTGCTTTGGCTTTAGTATCCGAACTGATAGCGACCACATTCACGCCTTTGTCTTTAAAGTCGCCTAAATGATCTTGTATCGTTTCTAAATACTTTTTACAAACGGGACAGTGTTTACCACGATACACCACCACTAAGGTGAAGTTTTCTGGTTTCTGCTCACTAAGCGTCCACTTAGTATCGTTTAATAGATTTATTGATAAATCGGGTGTTTCTGTTCTTGGTTTAATCATAATACTTGATTTTAAAATTAATTATTAAAGTGTCGTATTTGGAAATATGGGTTGCAATTAGATGGTTCTAAACGCTTCTTCTATAGGTGTGTCTCCTTGTAGAATTTCGAAGGTTGTTTTATCTGTTGTATTATCGCGTAGCGCTTGTACAAGAGTCTGCGCAACATCGTCGCGAGTAATTTCGCCATGTTTAGAAAAAGACTTGGATATCGCTATGCGCCCCTGACCCGATTCATTATTTAATGTTCCTGGTCTTACAATGGTATAATTTAATTTTGAGTCTTTTAAAAACACATCGGCATTATGCTTAGCTTTTAGGTAATCTTGAAGTTTTTCACTCTGTTCTGGATTATCTGCGCCCATAGAACTTAGCATTACAAATTTCTTAATATTTGCACCTTCCGAAGCTTTAATCATTTTTATAGCGCCATCTTGGTCTACGGCCTCTACTTTCTTACCACCAGATCCGGCAGCAAAAATAACATGATTGGCTTCTTTAACCGTTTGTGACACATCATCTTCCAGATCGCCATATACGGTTCTTATATTGTGCTCTTTGAAGCTTTTCTCCTGCTCTTCATTTCTAACCATGGCAATCGGTTCGAAATCTTGAGAGGTTTTTAAATGATGCACTACTTTATTTCCTGTGGTACCTGTGGCACCAACTACTAATACGTTTTCCATTTTATTTGTTTTCATGCAATTTACGCCTATTTCCTAGTACTCATTGACTTAAAAACATATAAAAGTAACGCTATTCCACCGTTGGTTAACGTACGTACAATGTCCAGACCCTATAAACCAAATAGCAAATAGGCCGTAAAATGAAGTCGGCATGGCAATTTTAAAATGAAGAACTAAAACCGTATAAACACAAAAAACCGATACTTTAGTTTGGTTGAACCCGTATCGGAATTATTGTATGAAAGATAACTGTAGACTTAGACTTCTAACCTAAAAGTATTGAGGATGAAATTTAACGAATTGAAAACTTTTTATTCTTGTATGGTATATTGCGTTTTAGCCACCACAGGAATCCCGGATGCAGTAACCCCTTCTATAGTCACTTTTACAGTCGTTTCTACTGCACTGTTATAATAGTCGGCTTTTACAATTCCCGTTTTATCGGGATGCATAAACGGATTCCAATATAGTGTATTTCTAATATCCTCTTTTTGATTTTCAAAGGTAATATCTTTTGGATCTGGAGTATAAAACACACGTGGTTCGTAAAACCCTTCTACCTGCTGTTTTATGGTCTGTAGCACTATTTTTTCGTTGGTGGTTGCCCCTTTCTTCAAGTAAATTAAAATCGCTCCATTCCCTCCGTTAGATCCTAAAATAGTGGCACTCGCCCCATTTAAAGTTTCTATCTTAACCACATCGGCTGGTTGTAAGAAAGAAAGTTCGTCCGGTTGCCAGATAATACCATCTACAATAATTACAGCCGGTCCTGCATTTCTAATAAATCGGATTGACGGTTCCTCTATAACAACACTTGGTATGGTAGTTTGTATTAAGTCATAAATAGATAAGAAAGTTTCCACTTCGTCTCCGAAAACAAATGTCCGATCGGCTGGACCATACATGGATAAAGCTTCTTCTTTTTTAGGAGCTATAATCTCCACTTCGTCTAGAACATTTTCTTCCATAATGCCAACAGACTTATATTTTTCTAATACTGTAGATTTTAAAACAATATCTTCAGAATGGGCTTCTTGTGAAGGTTGTGGTGTAAAATTAACGGCTAAAGTCGCGTGGGTGTCTTCGTCTAAAGACAGCATTCCTCTAGATTTTCCATTATCGTCTTTAGAACTTAAAATCATTTCTGAAGTTCCGTAGAACATTATATTTTCAAACTTAAAATGCCCTAAGGAATCCGTTTCGGTATTCAACATCTTAATCTTACCTTTATTAAATAAGGTTAATGTGATATTGTTTCCAGCCTTTCCTTTATTTCTAAGTACTTGCGTAAGTTGCCCGCTAATATTAATCCCAGATTCGGCTGTAAAGGGCAAGGTTTTATCTGCTAAATTTGGATTATCTTTCCATATAAAATCTCTCCATCCTTGAGTTAGTAACAATACATCTAACTTTTCAATCCGCCACGGCTTATCGGTATTAAAGTAGAATCCTGGATTATAAATTGGTCCTCTAATATCCGATTCCATTAAAAAATATGAGGAAATATTGGATGCTAGACCTGTGTCTTCTACCCCATTCATATCAATACTTCTTAAAGAATAACTCGCTAGTTCCGGCGAACCATCTTTGGTTTTAGAAGAGACCGTAACTGTTACTTTTTCGTCTGGTTTATAGGTTTGCTTATCTGTAGCTAGAGTAACGTTTAATTTATCGCTCTTATCTATAAAAATAAGACGCTCACTTTGTGGCTTCTGGTTGGCATCGTACAAGGTAATATGATTAATACCGCCGGGCAATTTATCCTGAGGGATTTCAAATTTTACAGTGGTACTTGTAATAGGCTGGTCGATTTCGAAATATGTAATATCCTTAATTTTGCAGAGAATATTTATATTTTGGTTTGGTTGACTTCTTAGTGTTTTCTTATTGGTATTAACGGTAAGGACTCGAGTTGCATCGCCTTTAACAGGTTTAGAACTTAATACAAATCCTGTTTCTCTGGCCTTAGGTAAAGTAAATTTTATGGCTTCTCCGCCCTGTACAGCAGATGTTTTAGCATAATACTGCACTCCGTTTTTTGGATTTAACTGAAAGGTTCCCATACCATCATGAATGGTTTCGAAAAAGGTAACCAAAGTATCATCTGCCGTGTAAATTTCTCCTTTTACTTCTATGGGAAATCCCTTAGAATCCACAGCTTTTAACGCCACAATATTTATAACATCTTCGACAAGGGATCCGCCTTCCGGAAAAAACTGCACTTTAAAAGCCTGTTGGTCTTCGTCATCGGTTGTACTTTTCGCTTCTTTAGCGTGGCTTTTAGCCGTATCATTGGTTTCTGAATCATTAAACACGTTTAATATTTTAATGTCTTTAGTAAAAACAAACGCGTCGTCGAAGTTACGGTTCCAATTGGTATAGGCACGCAACTGATAGGTTCCTGCCGTTTTAATGCCTGTAGAATCTGTAAGCTTGAAGTCCCCGAAACCTAATCCATTTTCTAATCTTGTATGCTGACGTGCAATTATCTGTTTATTTGGAGCTATTAACTCTACATACAGCATATTACTTTTATTATACAACTGATTGTTATAGGGATATATCGCATAAGCTTTATACCACAACGATTCGCCAAGCGTATATTGATTTCGGTCGGTGTGTAAGTATATATTTTCGACAGTTGGAATAATCTCTTTTTTATCTTGAGCGCTTACCGCAACAGTACTAATAAGGATAAAAAAGAAGCTAAGAATTACAATATTTAATTTTCTATACAATACAATGGACATTATAAATAGCGGGATTTAAAATAGTAAAAACGAAAGTTAACACTATTCAGACTATAATAAAACACAATGGTTTAATTACTTCCCTAATAATTACGCACTTAAATTACACGTCTTACCATTCGATAGGTCTGTAATCTTTAAGAAATTTACCACACCAATGTTTTCCTGTGTTAATTCCGTCTAATAACGGATCCATTACACGGGCAGCGCCATCTACAATATCTAAAGGAGGTTGAAAATCGTATACTTCCTGTTTCATTTTTGCTAAAGCAGCAGGATCTTCGTCTGTTACCCAACCCGTGTCTACGGCATTCATAAAAATACCACTTTTAGCCAACTCCCCAGATGCTGTATGCGTTAGCATATTTAAAGCTGCCTTTGCCATGTTGGTATGCGGATGTCTGGACTCTTTGAACACACGATGAAATTTACCTTCCATAGCAGTCACATTTATAATATGCTTCTGACCGGTATTTTCTTTTTTCATCATCTCGGCCAAGCGGTTACATAGTACAAAGGGTGCTACAGCATTAACCAATTGTACTTCTATCATTTCTGTGGTTTCTATAGCTCCTAATTTTAAACGCCAACTGTTCGTTTTTCTTAAATCTACTTGCTGTAAATCGGCATCTAATTTCCCTTCAGGAAACACCTCTTCTGCCACTAACGAATTATCGAAACTATACGGAATTTGAGATAATTTTGCCGAGGCTCTCAATCCGATTCCAGGTTCAGGTCCGTGCCAAGTTACCGGCATATTTTTGTTTGAAGATGCGCCAGATGTTAATGATTTCAACTCGTGTAAACATGTGGTATGATCTGATAATAAATCTTGAACCGCTTGTGGAAGCGTATCTATAGCTTGCTCTTCCTTCCCCATTAAATGCGCATAAAAACCAGCCGGTCGTCTTACGGTTTGTGCTGCATTATTGATTAAAATATCTAAGCGATCATACTTTTGTTCGATATAATTACAAAAAATTTCTACACTCGGTATGTGTCTTAAATCTAGGCCGTGGATATGCAAGCAATCTTTCCATGTGTTAAAATCGTCTTCTTTAGCAAACCGAATCGCAGAATCTACGGGAAAACGCGTTGTTGCCACTACGGTAGCTCCGCCTCTTAACAACATTAAAGTAATATGATAACCAATTTTTAAACGAGAACCAGTGATTACAGCTACTTGCCCATTAACATCTGCCGTTTGAAAGCGTTTAGCATAATTAAAATCCCCACAATCTATGCACATGGTATCGTAAAAATGATGCATTTTGGTGAATGCTGTTTTACACACATAGCAATTTCTAGGTGTTTCTAGCTCTATGGTTTCCCTGTTTTCTAATTCTTGCGCAAGCAACAATTTAGGCGCCATAAAAATAGGTGTTTCACGAGCATTTCTAATACCTGTTTCTTTACGAGCGACACGATCTTGGACTTCCTTTTTACGCTTTGCATTTTTCTTAGCGTCTTTTTTTCGGCGTGCAAACTCTTCTCGACTGGGTCTTGAAAACGTCCCTGTCGCTTTAATTAAAGCAATTCTTTTATCCTTTGGAATATCGAAAATAAGATTGGTATCGGCATTTAATTGTTCTAATACACGTAAACATTCGTCTATTTCCTTCTGAGACAATTGTCCCTGTTCACCTTCACTCTTGGCGTGCATAGTATATGATTTAGGCTACGAATATACTTTATATTTTTGGTATTCATTGATCCCCATTTAAACTTCGTTTTATAGTAACGTTTTAAGATGTTCTGTAAAATAAAGACATAAAAAAAAGCTCATCTTAGTCAGATGAGCTTTCAATATTTTGTTTTCTATAGAAGCGGTTAATTTACATCGACCAATTCTATATCGAATATAGTTACTGATCCCCCAGGAATCACAGAATAATCGTAACGACCATATCCTAATGCAGACGGAATTAATAATTTCATAGTTCCACCTTCATTTAATAATTGTAAACCTTCTTGCCAACCTTCTAAAATGTCTTCAATTTCCAAATTTAGGTTAGCACTTCTTTCAGCAAAGATTTCACCATCGGTAAAGTAACCCTCGTAATTCACTGTTACTGTAGACGTACTCGTTGGTTTTACACCTTCCCCTTGCTCTTCTATGACGTAATATAATCCAGATGCTGTACTCATAGCATTTAAATCATTTTCAGCTATATAGTCTTCAATTTCTTGTTTATTTAATGCGTTATAATCGATAATCTCGATTTCGAACACTAAAACAGAACCTGCAGGTATTCCTCCATAAGAATTACTTCCATAAGCTAAGTGTGCAGGAATAATTAACAAACCGCTACCTCCTTCGTTAAACATAGGAATTCCTTCTTGCCAACCTTCAATAACACCTTGTAAATTGAAACTCACGGCGCTTTCTGTATTTTCATCGAAAACGGTACCATCTGTAAAATAACCTTTATATTTCACGGTTACATCTGAAGTTGATGTGATTGCATCACCTTCTCCAACTTCGTCAATAACATAATACAATCCAGATTCTGTACTTTCTGCATCGATATTATTGGTTGCGATATACGATAAAATTTCCTCTTGGTTTTCAAGACTATAATCTTTGTTTGAATTTCCATCGTCTGAACTACAAGAGACGAAAAGCACTACTAAAAGTGCCATACATACTGACTTCATATTTATTTTTTTAGGTACGCAAAAATATGAAATTGAAGTTGCTACACAACATGATAAACGTTAAAAAACTTAACATTTTGGTAACAGACCGTCCACTGCATTTGTTATAAACTGCTATCTTCAATAGTAATGAATTACTAGATGACTTTAAGTCCGGGTTATATTTTAAGGTTTTCCATAATTTTTAAAAGGAAACAAAAGCTAAAAATGTCTAAAAACCTATATTTGCCGCCATGTGGATGTATCTAGGCTTACTATCGGCCGTATTTTTAGGATTACATAATTTATGTAAAAAACATGCCGTTCAAGGCAATGAAGTCTTTCCTGTACTTTTAGGAACAATAAGCTCTGGATTTTTATTGATTCTTCCGTTTTATTTGGGATCTCAATTTGCGCCAGACTATATGCGCGATTTAGGTTTTTATATTGAAGATATTCCGTTAAAAACACATGGGTTTATTTTTATAAAGTCGGCTATTATGGCGACGTCATGGGTTTTAGCCTATCAGGCTTTAAAACATTTACCGATTACCATAGTGACACCAATACGCTCGGCGGGCCCCTTTTTTACGTTTATTGGGGCTATATTTATTTATCAGGAACGCCCGAGTCCTTTGCAGTGGATTGGCTTTGTATTGATTATTGGTTCGGTTATTTTGTATTCGCGAATTGGAAAAAAAGAAGGGATCGTATTTACACGCAACAAATGGATTTTAGCCATTATCGCAGCCACTTTTTTAGGGGCCTCTAGTGGCTTATACGATAAGTTTCTAATACAGAGTTTAGCATTGACGCCACAAACATTACAATTTTGGTTTTGTTTTTATACGGTTTTAATTTTACTCGTGATTATGGCTGTAATTTGGTTTCCGAAGATAGAAAAACGACGAGCTTTTACTTGGCGGTGGTCTATTCCTGCTGTTGGTGTATTATTACAAACCGCAGATTATTTCTATTTTAAAGCCTTACAAGATCCCGAAGCCTTAATCATGTTATTATCGGCTATAAAACGGAGTCAGATTATAATCGCAGTGGTTATTGGTGGCTTGATCTTTAAAGAACAAAATAAACGTAAAAAATTAGTGCCTTTAACCGGGATTATGCTTGGTGTATTCTTAATACTGTATTCATAGTAAAAACATCTATTCCCGAATTTAAACACTATAATTAGATCTGATTATAATTAAGTTTTTAACTTGTACTTTGCAGTAACAATGAAAACCTAACACAAATATAAAGCCAGCTATTCTTACAATAGCTGGCTTTTATATTTATATGGGTGTAATCGTTATCTAATTATTTAAATAAGAGGTCGCTGTTGAAGTACGTTCCAGCACATGATTCTTTAATTCGTTTACCGCTGTTTGGAAATCGTAGCTTGAATTTAAAAAGCTATAACCAGAGATTTCTGTAGTGGCGTAAGGTTCTATTAAAGCACTATAAGTCGCATATTTGGCTTGAATTGTAGAGCTATTAAACGCATTATCTATAGTCTCTTGTACATAGGCATCGTATTGCGCTTTGTAGGTGTCATCGGCATATAAATAGCCTATTAATGGCCATTCAGTACTAGATACATTTGAGAAATCTATAGACACTGCTCCTTGACCGTTACCACGTTGTAAAGCTTCGTTATTATCCCAAGGAATCCATGATAAACGTTCTGTATCCGGATTGTTATACAAGAAGTAATTATGCGTCATGCGTCCGTAAGTATCCCAATTCTGAATCACTGTATTTACAGCTAAGTATTTTAGGAAGGTACCGGTATCTAAAATAGATTCCAGTTCCGAGCGCCAAGCTTCTGGATCGGTTGTTCTGTTTGAGGCATGTAAGGCCGTAAATAAATCTTGAATATCTGTATAGTCTGCATCGTCTTCATTAGTTTTCTTAACAAATACATCTTCAGAAAAAGTTCCCGATGCAAAACTAGCACCATCGCCATCCGGTTTATATAAATTTCCATCGTTATCTGAGAATTGCGTATCGATTACGGTATCATCCACTTCTTCTACCAAAGTATACACTCCAAAATATTCTGGTCCGTCACCATGATCTACATAAACGGTATAAAAAGCGGTATGCGACACCGCCAATCCTGCATCCCTAAAAACGTCTGCCGCAACTTTTTCGCGCAACATGGATTTGTCGTTATAGTTATTTTTTAGACTTAACTTCTTAAAGCCATAAAAGCGCTGATTATCGATTTGCGGATATTCGTCTTCAAATTCATCGAAATCTAATTTAAACGAAAGTTTTAATATTCCGGAAGACCAGCTCGATTGTAAACTCGAGTTTCCCTTAAAACGGATACCTACGCGATACCACTCCTTACCTTGGTAAAACACTTCTCCAGGAACAAAAATTGGGTCTTCGTCTATATCTACCAAACCGTTTCCTCCAGATTGCGATCCAAAGGTGCCGTATAAGGTAGTCATGTTTGTTAACATACTGTTCCAACGATCTTCAGTGATTACGATGTCTAAACGTTTTACAGCTTCATCTTCAAAAACTTCATCAAAATCAGGATCGGCATCTTTACTATGTGTTTCTGTGGTCCAGTCCGTGGCTTCAAAATCGGTATCGTCAAATTCAACTACATCACTTTCTTCTGTAGTGGTTTCGTCTGTTATTGTTGTATCGTCATCTGCACAAGAATACATCACGACTAATTGCATGGCTATAAAGCAAATTATACTTACTTTTTTCATTGTAATTCATTTAAAAGTTCTTAATATCAAGTAAATTTCAGCAAAATAAAACTGTCATTTCCTGGTATTAAGCGAAGTCTGGTTACTTTTAAGTGAATGCCGGATTTTATAGGTTAAAAGAAGTTAATGGTGTAGTAAATACACATGAAAACAGTTGGATTACTAATGAAATTGCTTAAATCATTAGACTATAAAACGCGTTTTTAATTTCCCTTTACACGCGTCCATAAATCGCCTAATAGCTGTTTGGCGTCGTTACGATCTTTAGGTGTTTCTTCAAATTGAATGTGCCCTTGTTTATCTTTTTGGATTTTGTACTGAAACACAAAATTTGTCGCATCGGGATTCATGTTTAAAGTTCCGAATCTTAAATCGTTAAAAAACAAATCGTCATCTTGTTTAGTAATCGTATACCAGCCTTTAGAAATTTTAATCATGCGTTTCATTTTTTCGTTATCGGCGATATCTGCGATATATTCGTGCTGTTTAGGATACCTGTGAAACGTTATAGACTTGGAATCGAAAAAGGAATAATGTCCAACCAAATAGGCGTCTTTGGTATCTACATTTGCTGTCCATAGCACAGTATTTAAAGGCGACGGACGCGTATCTAAATCTGAGTACGAAATGTTTTGCTGTTGTAAGGCATCTTCAAATTTAGTGAATGCCACACCTTTTAGAATAAGTGTTAGTAGTAAATAAACGGAACTTAAAATAAGTCCCCAAGTATTGAATTGTCGCCGTTTTTTAGAGCTACGCTTCTGAAACATGGTCATGATTAAAAACACCAAAAATGGCACTGTATACAAAGGATCGATTACAAATATAGATTTATAAGCGACGCGTAAATCTAATGGCCAAAACAATTGCGTGCCCCAGGTGGTGTGTGCATCTAAAAGCGGGTGGGTAACAAAAGCTAGGAAAAATAACCAAGACCAACCTTTTATATTTTTATAACGTTCGTATCGGGTAACGAGCCAACCAAATACAGGCGCAAATACCACAGAAAATAAAATAGAGTGCGTGAATCCACGATGAATTTCTAGAGCACTTACAGTATCTGTAACATGAGATGCCATAACATCTAGATCGGGAATTGTGCCGGCAATGGCTCCATAAAGCATGGCTTTATTTCCAATTTTTCTACCCAGTACAGCTTCTCCAACTGCGGCTCCTAAAACGATTTGTGTAAGTGAATCCATATGATTGCAAACTTAATTCAAGTTCGGGATATCACCATAAATATTAACTAATTAATGTTTTGCTTGTTCGGTGTAATACATCCTTTAACAATACATCATACAGCGGAATCTGTTAATCGCCTATGTTGTATGCCGCGATGATATTAATCTATAGATAATTCTTCTTTTTGAAAGACCACAAAGCCTATAATATTCAATAAAAAGAATGTATAACCAAAATAGATTAAAGCCGTTATAAATGGAATGGTTGCACTATCTATTATATATACCAATAATAAAACAATGGCAATCCATAATTGATTACACCAGAATGCATATTTGGTTAGTTTATAAAAACCGTATAGTAATCCCATGCCCAAAAGGATAACTAAAACATAGATCTCCACTATATGGTTCATATTATTCAAGATTTGAATTATTAATAGATAATAAATCAAATGTCTTTTTTAAGCAGAGCTGCTCACTAATTGAAAGGTTTTTCTTTTTCATAATAACAAGTAGATTAGATTTGTATAAGGGTACGACTATAAAAAATTAAGTTTTTTTAATCTCTATAGCCATGTTCAAATTTGGATAAGATTGAGAAATAAAACAAGATTTCATGAGGTAGTTGGCGAGTAGTTTTAGTGTAAATCGTTAAAAACCAGTCACTACCCACCGGGGTAGTCAATATGTAAAACACTAATAAACAAAGTGTTAGCACCATTAACACGCTTCAATGCAATATTCAAGTCATCCCAACAACAAATAACGAATACGATAAAGTTTAAAATAAAATACCTCAAAAGACCTGAAGACTACAGTTTTAACCCCATTTATGCGTCAAAAAAATAATTGCTTATTAAACAGAACGTCCTATATTTGTCCTAGCTATACCTAAATCTATTACTTTGTTACGTAACCTCATTCTTATACTTTTTCTATTACTTTTTAGTTTTAGTAGAAGTAATACTATAATCAGTATCCAAGTGGATGATGATAAGCCTACTTTAGAGGATAATACAGAGAATGAGAATAAAATAATAAAGCTAGAAAGTATTATCCACAATACATCATCTTCGCCATACGATATCTGCCGAGCCTACTATCAAAAATATTTAATTTATAAGGAATTATACAATTACGATCAAGCTATAGAAAATTTAGATTTAGCTTTAGAATTCGGATTGTTAACCGATAAAAAAGAACAAATAGTAATACAATATAAAATTGAAAAGCTATTAGTTCATTTTGACTTACTGGAATATGATAAAGTTTCGGAAACCTTGGCAAAAATAAAAGACGAGGATTTAAAATCTCTTAATCCCACTTCCCTATCTTTTTACTGGATGGTTGTAGCACGAATGGAGATTCGAAAAGGTAATACAGATGAAGCTGACGCTTATTTAAATCAAGCCTTAGACGTTCTTTTAGAACATGATCCCAGACAAGTACCTCTGGTATATCGTAAGAAAATAGAGTTATATAAAAGTCTAGGGCAACATGAAAAAGTTATTGAAAGTTTTGAAACAGGCTTAGCTTACGCAAAAAAATACCAAGTTGAAGCTTATGTTCTGGGGCTATATGACGACATGACCTATTACTATTCTGAAATTGGTGATGTTAAAAATCCGCAATATGCCGAAGCCGTACAGCAGGTAAAAAAACTTTCTACGGCACACGATGGTACCAATAGAAGTGGGAAATTATTAAGAGTTGAAAAAGAACTTTTAGAGAAACGTAAAGAGCAAGAAGCTGCTGAAGAAAAACGCAATCAAAATTTACTAATCTTTCTCGTTGGTACACTTATTATTCTTCTTTTTCTATCCTTTTTCTTTTATAAAGCGGCTAAGCAGAAACGGATTTTAGCAGAGCAAGAAATGGATAGTATGCGTAATGCATTAGAGCGAGTTACACAAGAATTAAATGAATCCGGACAAACTAAATTAGATTTAAATACCTATACGTTAACCGAAAGACAACTTCAGATTATTGACCTAGTAAAACAAGGGAAATCGAATAAAGAAATTGGGGAAGAATTATTTATTTCGGTAAATACGGTGAAGTACCATTTAAAAATTATTTACGAGACCTTGCATATTAGTAATCGTTCAGAACTGTAATAACTAACTTTTGATCACTTTTACGAAGCACATTTTACACCACGTCTAGTTTACATATGTGCTTCAAACCAAAAATCGATGCCTTGAGGTGCTTTTTCAGAATTCCCTCCAGGTCTTTGTCCGCCGCCATCACGAGAACCACCTCTGTTGCCTCCACGACCTCCGGAACCACCTTGACCATTACCTCTACCGCCACCACCACGTGAACTCATGCTAGAATTTAAACCTTCCGAGCCTTCTCCTCTTTTGGATTTATCTGGTTTAGCTGTTTGTACACCAATCATTAACTTTGAAAGATCGGTTTTAGATTTCTCCTTAATTTGACGCTCTGGAATCGTTAATTGATACGTTAAGAGGTTCTCTTCTTGATTATAAGAATACGTTGCCGCAATGCCCATGCCATTTAAGAGTACATTAAAATTTTCGTTAGAATCATGGAACTTAAGTCTCGCCTCTTCAGGAAAATCTGTAGTGATTAAGGTATATATCTGTGCTTTCGTCTGATTTATTTCAGCTTCCGTTTGAAATCCAGCATCTCTCCTATCTTCTCGGTTACCTTCAGGTTTCATAGAAATGCCAACAGGCTGAATAGGGTATGTTACCGACACATCTTCTTTTTCTTTCCCCTTTAAATCAAAAAACACAGTAACACCGTGTCTTAACATAGACAGTATTGTTTTATTATCGTGCGTCGTTAATTGCACCACAATGTTTCCTTTATTTTGAGTGACTTTATAAGCGACTTGCTCGCTAGATCCTAAAATAGTATCAGAGATTACAACAGCATCTTCTGAATAGGCCATAGCAGAAAATGTATATAAACTAAAAATAATTAAACACACAATAGATTTCATAATACTATAAATAAGAATTTTAAAGGTTAAAAGTATTGGGATTCTTCCGAATCTAAAAATTCGATAGACAAACACGGAAAATTCTACTATGAATTTATAGAATTTAGAGACATAATTTATGAAACCCTAATAAACTAAAACCTAGAATACGATTGTAATAACACGCTTATAAGTAAGTAATACAACTATTTAGGAACAAGTTATTCGATGATTTAATTATTTAGTGAATTCTGATTGATATACTCTAGAAATTTTGGTTTGTATTGTTCGGAAACTGTGATGCGCTGATTATTGATTATAATCTGACTTCGCTCTACGACTTCTATATTTTTTAAAGACACAATAAAAGACCGATGCACGCGCATAAAGTCCGTTTTAGGAAGTTCTTCTTCTAACGACTTTAAACTCATAATTGTTAATACCGCCTTAGGATTATCTTTTAACCAAATCTTGATATAATCTTTTAAGCCTTCAAAATATAATACATCGGCTAATTTAATACGTAATTGTTTGTATTCGGACTTTACAAAAAGAAACTCTTTTTCTTCAGAAATAACGGTTGAAGCTTTGATATTATTCCCTTTTACCAAATCGAACCAAGTTTTTGCTTTATTGGCGGCAGTCAGAAATTCGGCATAATCGAATGGTTTCAATAAATAGTCTATAGCCTCTACTTTAAAGCCTTCCAACGCATACTCATCGAATGCAGTAGTAAAAATAACGCGGGTACCTTTTGGTAACATTTTAGAAAACTCTAACCCCGATAAATCTGGCATTTGTATGTCTAGAAACAGTAAATCAACCGATTCAGAATTTACAAACTCTAATGCTTCAATCGCACTACTACACTTTTTCTTGAGATTTAAGAATGGTGTTTTCTCTACATAACTTTCTACTAGATTTAAAGCCATAGGCTCGTCATCAACAATAATACAATTCAGTTTTAAAGTGTTCATAGATTTATGTTTCTATTTGTAAATGTACTAAAAATCGACCTTCAACAATTTCCGTTTTAAACATGTATTTATTCGGATATAACAAATCTAAGCGCTTTTTTAGGTTTTGTAATCCAATACCCGAACCACTTTTATCATCGGTTTGCTTAGGGAAATTCGCATTTTCAATTTTAAACTGTACCGTACGGCCTTCTGTAGACAAATTGATTTTAATATCACTGTCTTTATTCGCCGACACGCCATGTTTAAAGGCATTTTCAATTAAAGATATAAACAAAAGTGGCGCGATTTTTATAGACGTAACTTCTGAAGGAAATTGAGAAATTACTTGGGTTTTATCTGAGATACGCAATTTCATAAGTTCCAGATATTTCTTCATAAAATCGATTTCTTTAGATAAAGGCACCTCTTCAATATTCGTTTCGTACAACAAATACCTCATCAATTTACTTAAACTGTGGATGGTAGATTTTGCTTGCTCAGGTGAAATATCGACTAAAGAATAAATATTATTTAGCGAATTGAAAAAGAAATGAGGTTGTAACTGATATCGTAAATGTTGTAATTCGGAATGTAATTTTACATTAGCAGCGTCCTTACGTTCGTTTTCGGCAGTTTCCCAACGTTTTGTTGTTTTTAGAGCAATAGAAAACAATATGGGCGCCACGTATGACAACATTTGCATATAAATAAACATTCTTAGCGGTGGCTTATTTGCGGAATCTCCGACCTCTTTACGCTTTAAACCTTCAAAAAATGTAGCCTCTATTTGTTCCTTTAAGGTTAAAAAGACAATTATAAGTATAAGGTTTATAAGAATAAATTGAACCGTCTTTTTATTGAATAAAAATTTATCGATAACTATAAAATAATTGAGATAAAAGATCATAGTATAAAATGCTACTGGTACCCAATAATGTGCTATAATTCTATTTATATCTTGCTCTTGCCCGTACGATAAAAAATATGGCAGACTAAACAATACCAACCAAATTAGAATGTGGGAGAAGATTACAATGTTTTTATTTTTATGCATTAGGTTTATTCTTTTTTCTATCTTTTATATTCAGAATTTGTAATGGTTCCGTCTGGATTTATAAATTGATATTTATACGTTCCGGATGTATCCCATCCATAATTTATAGTATATAAAGCAGATTCCAACTCATAAGTTAAACTGTATTGATTAGACTTAGGATTTTTAAAATCAATAATTTTAGCACCACGTAACGGTTGTAAATCTGGTCGCACACCTTTTGTTTTTGCTTGTGGCATGATTTCGTTTTCAGGCGCTTGAGTTCTGGGATTAATTTCAACTTTACCCTTCATTGATGCAATTAAGTACGGATAGTCTTTTACAGCGTGATATTGATAGGTGCTATCTGACGTAAAACGTCCAAGACTTTCATCTAACGTCTCATTCGTTTCGCCATATACTGGAAAACCATCCAGAGCATAGGCAATGGGTTTACCTTGACCTACTTTAGCTTGCAAGTGCGTTGGTGGCAAATGGTAATGATAGTCGTCTGCCCTACCACAATGTCCGCCCCATTGGTCTAATTCTCCAATGGCATTTGCATCTTCACCTCGATTGTTTAAAGGATTAAAAATAGGGATACCATTTGCGGCAATAGCAATGGCGCCTTTCATAAAATTAGCTTTGGTAGACAACGGGTTTTCAGCCAATTCCGGTTGCAACGGAATGGCCCACGCATTAGTGCCCGAATAATCGTGGTTAATAGGAACCTGTTGTTGCCAATTGGTTATACCTGTCATCATTTCGTGTTCTGGTATGCCGTTAGACTCTATGTAGAAATATTTGTTGTCGAAACGTGTATTCACGTTATCAAAAACGCCAAAAATAAAGGTTAAATAAGACACATCATTTTTCGCCATTGCAATGCTTTTAGAAGTACTAGTTGTTTTACACCCTGCAACTATAAAAGCAACTCCAATGAGGCTAAAAGCCACTATTTTAGAGTCTTGTTTTTGCCTATATCTAAAGCATGAAAATAATACCCAGGCTACACCTAAATATATAAAAAGATTAGCGTACGGTATAGAAACCAAAGATTGCGTTGGCTCTGAAATGTTTTTATTGCTAATCCACGTGCTCGTATTCAATATGTATTGTTGCTCTTCCGTTGTAAATTCTGAAATATCGAAAAATACAATCTTGTGATGCTCATTCATGAGATACACGGTTTCGTCTATGCGTTCAATAAATTCACCCTTTAAGTTCTTTTCACTATTTGTAAAATGCCAAATTTTGGTGGGTAAACCGTGGCCGCCTTCGTGAGCAAAAGCCTGAAGACTTACAAATAGGATGGTTATAAGGGGTATATATTTTTTCATGAACAAATTAATTAGAGGCTATAAAATTTAAAGTGGTTCTATCAATTACGATATCTTCTGGAATAGCTTTCATAAATGTATTTAAATCAACATCAAGTGTATTAGCTTTTGGAAGCTTTGGCGTTTCAGATAATGCGAAAAGTGCAATGGTGTATTCATGTTTTCCTGGTCCACGAGAACAAGGTGATGTATACGAAATAGCAGTTCCATCTTTATTTGGTCCCATATACCAATTCGGATTATTTGCCATTTTATAAGGAATTTCGGTAACCGATGGATTAATGCCCCATAACAATAAATAGGAATTTATTTCGGATGTATCCTCTTTATGCGGATAGTGATACATGACTACAGCTAAAGATTTTGTGCCTTCAGGAACGTTAGACCAAGATAGTGGAATGGAATTTTCTACATCATCTACTTTCTCTTCACATTTATAAGCATCTAATAATTCGCCATTGTCTACCGCTTTGCTTGTCAATTTAAAATCGGGATGAATGGTTTTAAAATCATCGTACATATAAATTGAAGTATCCTTGTTTGCACAAGACGTAGCTAAACATAAAAGCTGTAGAGCTATTCCAAATACTGTTTTCGTCTTCATGTTAGAATGCGTTTTATTTTAAATTAAGGGTATCATTATTTAACAGTATAACGGACTAAAACTTCATTGTCTAAAATCACATTCGTAGACCAAATAAACTCAGCATCATGTTCTGAATCGTCAAAAAGCGAGGTGAAATTGGTATACGACGGTTTATTATCTACCCCAATAGTTTTGTTAGTAAATGTTGTAGCGTTTGGCCAATTAGAATCATCGAAATCCGTATTCATCCACGCATTTGGTAATTCCCAATGTAAGGCATAAAACCCCGTTCCGTCTTGACCACCATCGGTGTCGCAATTTTCAGAATATCGGTAGTTTCCATCTTCAGAAACACAACTTAAATCTTTAATAGGTGACGTATAAAATGTCTGTGCTTTCCAAGTTTTATTTGTGGTTGCCACAATATTATTTTGTTCATCTTTAATAACAGCAACCATACCGCCATCTCCTGAATGAAAGGACTTACCTCTATTCGCTTCGGAACCTACACCAAGATGTTCTTCCCAATCTACCAATTTCATGGCAATGGTAAAAGGCTTCTCTACTTTAAACTTTACGATACTAGAATTAAACTGCGTAAATGGGACCTTATCTTTTCCTACAGGCACACCATTTACATACATTTCGAAATAATTATCTGCAAATATAAAGGCGGTGAACAGCTCGCCGTCTTCATCTATTTCTATAATGCTAGAATCATCAAAATGAGAAAGTGCTTCTTCTACTGTTGTATAGGTATTCCCTTCACAAGAATTAAACAAATCTTCTGAAAATGGAAAGTCATCATTCGTGTAATTCGTTGATGCCGGCACCGTCCATGTTTTACCATCGGTAGACGTAATTTCTCCAACATCGGTTTTTCGTCCGCGTTCGCACGAATAAATATCTTCAGTTATCGTGGTCGCAATGCCTTGTGTCACACTTGCCGTGCCGTTGTATTTGAATTCTTCTGAACGACTTGCTATATCTTTAGATTTTGATTTGTTATCGGCACACCCCAACATTAGGAGTGCCACGATAACTAGATTGAATGTATGTTTCATAAGCGTAATATTATGTATTTGGTGTAACTGATGCGATGCGATTCTATTCGTATCGCAATGCAGTAATCGGGTCTAAAGCTGATGCTTTTCGTGCAGGATACCATCCGAAAAAGATACCTGTTACAGCACAAACTGCAAAGGATATAATTATAGAATACATAGCCACACTTGTAGGCCAATGTAAGAATTTTTCAATAAACACGGTTGCTCCTAGTCCTAAGATTACACCTAAAACCCCTCCGGTGATACTAATTAAAATGGCTTCAATTAAAAATTGCATTAAAATATCCGAACCTTTTCCGCCAACGGCCATACGTAACCCAATTTCTTTAGTCCGTTCTTTTACCGAAACGTACATAATGTTCATAATTCCAATTCCTCCAATCAATAATGAAATTCCTGCAACTGCCACTAAAAGTACGGTTAACATATCACTAGTTGAACTAAAGGTAGTGATTAATTCTTCCATGGAACGCACGTGAAAATCATCGTCTTCATTAGTCGTTAACTTATGTTGAGACCTCAAAATAGCCGTGACTTCTGTTACCGCTTGTGGCGCATCTTCCTCACTTATGGCAGACGCTACAATTTCGTTTAAATGATCAATTGCTAAGATTCGCTTCTGAACCGTTGTATATGGTGCTATTACCACATCGTCCTGATCCTGACCAAAAGTATTGGTTCCTTTTTCTTCTAAAACACCAATAATTTTAAACGGAATACTATTAAAACGTATCATTTTACCAACGGGATCTTCACCTTCGGTAAATATATTGTCTACTACAGTTTGCCCAATAACAGCGACTTTTGCCGCGGATTGTACTTCTGTATTGGTAAACATACTTCCACTTTTTAATCCCACAACTTTAATGTTTAGATACTCCGGATTAACGCCATAAATTGTGGATGGCCAGTTATTAGACCCATTAATGACTTGTCCGCCACCATTCACCAACGGAGATATATAATTCAAGGTGGTAGCCTGTTCTTTAATAGCCAAGTAATCCTTAAGTGTTAAGGTTTCCATGGCACTAGGATCTTGTCTTACCCCACCACGATTATCGGATCCCGGTTTTACATTTATCATATTCGATCCCATGGCAGAAATTGTCGTTCTAATACTTTCTTTAGAACCTTCTCCTATGGCTAACATAGCAATAACCGAAGCCACACCAATTATAATACCCAGCATGGTTAATAAGGTTCTCACTTTGTTTAGAACAATGGCCTTATATGCGATTTTTAATAGATTTAATAGTCTCATAATTAATGATCTTCTTTAGGTAATTTTGCTAATTCTGACGCGGCAGATAAAATGCTATCATTTTTTTCGTCTTTTATAACATGGCCATCCTTTAAAACAATGGTTCTGCTACTAAACATAGCGATATCGGGTTCGTGAGTTACAAAGGTTATTGTTATGCCTTGCGTTCTATTTAATTCTTGAAATAAAGACATAATTTCGTAAGAGGTACGTGTATCTAGATTTCCTGTAGCTTCATCGGCTAGAATCATTACAGGGTTATTTACAAGCGCTCTTGCAATAGCCACACGCTGTTGTTGTCCTCCAGAAAGTTGCGATGGTGTATGGTGTAAACGTTCACCTAAGCCGACCATTTCGAGTGCTTTTATAGCACGTTCTCGGCGTTCGCTATTCGACACTTTACTGTTGTATAATAGAGGTAATTCTACGTTTTCTATAGCCGAAGTACGCGCTAATAAGTTATACGATTGAAAAATAAAACCAATTTTCTCGTTTCGAATCGTGGCCAATTCATTTCTAGACAGGTCTTTTACTTTTACACTATCAATTTCGTAGCCTCCAGAGGTTGGCTGATCTAAACAGCCTAAAATATTTAGCATCGTACTTTTTCCCGATCCACTAGATCCCATTATAGTCACAAACTCCCCTTCTTTAATGGTAAATGAAATTCCTTTTAAAGCATGAACCGTTTCGTTTCCCATGGTAAACTCACGCTTTAAATCTTCAATTTTTATGATGTCTTTTGTCATGATGCTTTCGGGTTTTATTATTTTTTTCCTGGTCGTGATGGCATAAACGGACTATCGCCTGCACCTCCAGATGATTTTACACCAACATTAGCTTTTAAAGCATATACCACGTTATCACCTTCATTAAGACCGCTTAATATTTGCACATTTACACCATCGCTAGCACCAATAGTTACAGACTGTGGATGTATTGAGCCGTCTGGAGATTCTACCCAAACTTTAGTTGCTTTTTCTTTATTAGTGTTTTGTCTTTCGCTAGTATTTGGTTTTGTATCAGTAAAATTATGTTGTGTATTATAGGCTTCCAAAACGGCCAATTCTGGATGAAAGTTTATCGCTTTAGCTTCGGTAGTTAAAACGTCATTCAATTCTAAAGTGAAAATAGAAATGGTTGCTGTTAATCCTGGTTTTAATTTTAAATCTGGATTATCGGCTTTTATTACTACCGTATAGGTTACTACATTAGAGGTTACCGTAGGTGCCAAACGAACTTGTGTTACTACCCCTTCAAAAGTTTCTCCTATATAAGCATCTACCGTAAACGTAACGCGTTGTCCTTCTTTTACTTCACCTATATCGGCTTCATCGACATCGGCTTCTACTTGCATTTCTTTTAAATCTTTTGCAATGGTGAATAAGGTTGGTGTACTTAAACTAGCCGCAACCGTTTGTCCTTCATCAATATCACGAGATAGTACCACACCATCTATAGGCGAGTAAATATTGGCATATTCTAAATTTGTTCTAGACTTTTGTAAGTCTGATAAGCGCTGAATGGCCGTGCTCTTAGCTGTTTCGTAATTAAAAACGGCATCGTCGTAATCGGATTTACTAATGACTTGCTTAGAATACAAGGTATTTTGTCTGTCAAAAATGGTTTTCATATAGTTACGCTGACTAACAGCATTGTCATAGGCCGCTTGTGCTTGTGTTGTTTCTGCTTTTAAGTTGGTTTTATCCAATTCTGCTATAAGTTGTCCTTCTTTAACTTCGCTATTATAATCTACATATATGCGTTCTACAACACCAGAAACTTGCGTTCCCACTTCTACTTGTGTAATAGGCTCTATGGTTCCCGTTGCAGTAACCATAGTGGTTACACTTCCTTTTTGCACAGCAATTGTTTGTGTTGCGATAACATTAGTATCTTCTTTACCCATAAAAGAATAGGCTACCACTGCTAATGCAATTGCGACAATACTGATTATAATTATATTTTTTTTTGTTTTCATGTTGATTATAGTTTAATGTCGTTTCCTTGATAAAATTGAAGTAATTGGTGGTATAAAATGTTTAAATATTTAGCTTGAATGTAATTCTGCTGGGCGGTGGTGTAGGTATTCTGATTTATAATTAAATCGGTAGTACTTAAATCCCCTAACTCATATTTTGTTTTCGCTAAATTGTACGATTGTAATGCTGCTTCTTGCGAGGCTTCTGCGGCTATAAGTTGTTCTTGAGCCGATAATGCATTTTGATACGCTGTTTCTACTTTTTTAAAGATTTCTTTTTCTGTAGATTGCTTCTGAATTTGAGCCCGTTCAATATTAATCTCTGCTGTTTTTACTGCAGATTTCGTTTCATTTCTATTAAAAATTGGGATGGATAAATTCAGTCCTATTTTCTGATTAAAATTCACATTCAACTGGTCTGAAAAATTGATATCAGAAATACTTGTGTATCCTGAGCCCACACTTCCAATTAAGGATAAGGTTGGCATATATCCGCCTTTGGCAATATCCAGTTCTTTTTCGTTGATGGCAATATCTAAATCGCTTGCACTCATTTCTGGTAACACATTTAATGCTTTGTAATAGATATTCATTTTATCCATTTCAAGATTAATCAGGTCTATATCCTCTGCAATAGCTTCTACTTCAATTGTATCTAACGGCCCTAATTCTAACAATTGTTTTAATGCAATTATATATTGCTGATAATTATTTTTTGCGGTAATAACACTGTACTTATTGGTCGCCGCTTGCGATTGCGCTTCGGTATAGTCGTTAAGTGCAATGGTACCAGCATCTAAACGTGCTTTAGATCGAATGACTTCTTTCTCTGAAGCTTCCAAATTATTCTGAGCTATAATGATATCTTCTTTGGTATATAAAATTTGAAGGTAATTCTCTAGAATACTAACTATGATATTGTTTTTGGCTTCTTCAATTAAAAATTCATTTTGATCTACTAGTAATTTATTCTGTGCAATCTGATTTTTTAACTGACTCCCTTGATACAACGTCATCGCACTCGAAACCCCAACATTGGATGAGTAAATCTGATCGGTTACATAATCGCTTGTAATGGGATCAATGGTATTACCATTAGAGAAATTCTGAGTTGCACTACCAAATAAATCAGGTAATCGCGCAGATTTTGAACGGCTGTAGTTTACTTCGGAGATATCTTTACCTAAGCCAGCATCTTTAACGGTGATGTTATTTTCTACGGCGTACGTAATGCAATCTTCTAACGACCATACTTTGGGTTTAGCTATAGAATCGCTGGTTTGTGCCGAGGCTACAATCACAAAGAAAAAGCAAAATATATGTGATATTATTTTCATTATTTTGAATGTGTTTACAATTAACACTTCAAAAGTGTGATTATATCTACTATATATAAAAGGCAATAGAAGTTTGCCCCTTTTCTCTATACGAAATCGACTATTTTAACGATGAGATTTTTTAGAAAATGGATAAAAACAAAAAAGCCCTAGACGAACTAGAGCTTTGTGAAGATTATAAATAGATTAAGTGACTTAGTATGTAATCACCGTTTTACCGATACTTTTTCCAGATTCTTGTAAGCGATGCGCTTCTTTTAAATTGGCTACAGTAAATCCTTTAAGGGTTGTTGTTAATGTAGATTTTAAAGTTCCAGTGTCTAACAACTCGGCTATTTTATTTAATATGTCGTGCTGACGTTCCATATCTTCTGTGGTATACATCGAGCGTGTGTACATATATTCGTAAGAAAAGGAAACACTTTTAGTCTTTAGCAGATTTAAATCTAAGGGTTTAGAGCTTCCCGTAATAGATACAATATGTCCTTGAGGTTTTACGATATCGGTAGCTAATTCCCAATACCCTTCTAAATCGACGAAATCTAAAATGTAGTGGATTTCGGGATGACCTATTGTTTCTAATTCTGATTTAAGGTGATGATGATTAACTACAAAATCTGCTCCAAGATCTTTACACCATTGAATTGAATCTTCTCGAGATGCTGTTGCAATTACCGTAAGATTCGTTAACTTTTTAGCCAATTGAATCGCTATTGATCCTACACCTCCCGCTCCAGCAAGGATTAAAACGGATTTACCTTTATCTGTTTCAGTATTTACTTTTATGCGATCGAAAAGCGATTCGTAAGCCGTTAAAGTAGTCAGTGGCATGGCGGCCGCTTGTGCATGAGTTAGCGACTCTGGTTTTTTTCCAACAATCCGTTCATCGATTATCTGAAATTCTGCATTACAGCCAGCTTTAGTAATATCGCCAGCATAATATACCTGATCGCCAACCTTAAATTTAGACGTTTTATTGCCTACTGCCTCAACAGTACCAGAGGCATCCCATCCAATAATTTTCGGCGTGTCGAGAATCGTATCTTTTACGGCATTTTGTCTCACTTTAAAATCGACCGGATTTACTGAAATCGCTTCTATTTTTACTAATAATTCGTATCCTTTTGGTATTGGTTTCTCCGTGTCGAAAGCGATAAAACTATCTGCTTCTGTTATGGGTAATGATTGTTTAAATCCGATGGCTTTCATTTTCATACGTCTTAAATTGCTTGTTATAAAATAGATTTGATCAATCCACCTTCTACACGAATAGATGCACCATTAGTGGCAGATGCTAGCGGACTAGAATAATAGGCAATAGTATTAGCGACTTCTTCTACATCGGCAAAACGACCAATCAGCGAGGTTGGTCGCTGTTTTTTAAAGAAATCTTTTTCAACTTCATCCATAGATTTATTTTCAGATTTCGATAAATCTTCAATAAACTGCCCAACACCTTTAGATTTTGTTGGTCCTGGCAGAATTGAATTTACGGTAACTTTAGTCCCTTTGGTTAATTCGGCTAAACCTCTACTCACTGCCAATTGTGCTGTTTTTGTCATCCCGTAATGAATCATTTCTTCGGGAATAAACACAGCAGATTCGCTAGATATAAAAATAACTCGTCCCCAGTTTTTCGCTAACATTTTAGGGAAATAATGTCTTGACAAACGTATACCGCTCATTACATTGACTTCAAAAAAGCGTAACCAATCTGCATCGCTAATGTCTTCAAAAGCCATAGGTTCGAAAATACCAGTATTATTAATTAGGATGTCTACCTCTGGCAGTTTTTCTAGTAACGCATCAATTTCATCTGATTTAGAAAAATCCGCAGCAATTCCAGACACTTTCGCGTCTTCTATTTTAGATTTCAGACTATTAACAGCATCATCTACACGATTTTGGTCTCTACCATTAATTACAACAGTAGCGCCTTCAGTTAAAAATCGCTCTGCCGTTGCAAATCCAATTCCCGCGGTAGATCCGCTTATAAATACAACTTTATCTTTAAGTTTTAAATCCATAATTCCTATTTTTAAATGTGTATTCTATTTTAAGAAAGCATCGTCATTTTTTTCACAGTAAAGGCATTAAGTTTACCTTCGGTAGCTTCTGTAAATGCAGTAAAATGAGGTGTGTTTAAATGCCCGTTAAGAGCCTCTTCATTCGCCCAGTTCTCGTACACCACAAAATTATTTAAATCGGTGTTGTCTTGAAGTAAATTGTAATTTATACACCCTGTATCGTTTAAAGAGGCGTCTACTAATTTTAGAAGTGCTGCCTTTACAAATTCAATATGTTCTATTTTCGCCCCAATTGTAGCGACTATTGTTAATTGATTCTTCATGATTATATATTTTAAAATGCTATGGTCTTAAGGTGTTTATATTTTGAATGCAAACTGCTAATCCTTTATAACGAAATCCATTATAGACTTTGTTAAAAGAAAGCGCACAACACCCTATATTTTATAGCTATAAATTTACGAGTAATTTCAGCCACACCGTACCTTTTAAAACTTAAATCGGTCTTAAAATTTTATCGCTTTGGCATGGATTTCTTGAATTTTACTACATCTTTTAAGAAAATTGTAATCATGATTAAGATGAAAAACGCAAATGGCAAAGACGTTATAATCAACAATTTTGAAACCGTTCCTAATACATCAATATCCGGTTTTACATTACCCAAAAGAACTAGGGCTATGGTGGCAAGTAAAATAAATATAGACCAGATTACACGATGTTTTTTATTTGGATCTTTAGATCCTTTATCGGTAAACATACTTAAGACAAATACAGCCGAATCTACAGAAGTGACTAAAAAACTAACGAGTAATAAAATGGTTGTTAAATTCAGGACTGATGCCATTGGATAATGCTGAAAGAATACAAATATGGATGAGAATACATTTCCAAATTCGTTTGAATACGTTTCCATGCCTTCTATAAGCTGAAAAGCTGAAGTTCCAAATACTGAAAACCAAAAGAACGTTCCCAAAGATGGAATCATTAAAACACCTAAAAGTAATTGTCGCAACGTGCGTCCTTTAGAAATGCGTGCAATAAAGATGCCTGTAAAAGGTGCCCACGCAAGCCAGAATGCCCAATAATAAAACGTCCAATCGGTTAAGAAAGCCATTCCCGGATTATAATCGCCTAGCGCTAAACTCATAGGGATAAAATCGATAATATAGTGAAACGTACTTTGTGCAAACGCATTCAGAATGGCCAACATATCGCTTGTAACGAATATAAAAAGCAGAATGAATAGCGTGATTATGATGTTTAATTTAGAAAATAATTTGATGCCTTTATTTACACCTTGCCAAGCAGAATAACAGGCAATACACGAAATCCCGACACATAAAACAAGGATGGTAGTCAGTCCTAATTCCGCATTAAAAACATAATTTAAGCCCCCTTTAATCTGAGTGGTTCCCAATCCAATAGCGGCAACGAGCCCGAAAACAGTGGTGATAATAGTAATAACATCTACAGATTTTCTAATGGTCTCGCTTTGTATTTCGTCTTCTATCGTTGCACTAATACGCACATGTTTACGTTTTACATAAAGGGCGTATCCAACAACCATAGCAAAGAGTCCGTAAAACGCCCACGCGGTTAAACCCCATTGATAAAAGGTATATTCTAATGCTAAGGTTTCTGCAGATAATGTTGAGGTATAAGGCGGATGCTGTTGCATAAATACAGGCTCCTGAACAGCACGTAATAAAATACCTGAGCCCATTCCAGCACTGTACAACATGGCTGTCCATGCCCAGAGAGAATGCTCCGGTTTAGCATCTGGTTTACCTAGTTTTATGGTACCAAGAGGCGATAAGGCAACTCCCAATAAGAGAAGTACACACCCTAAACCCAGATATAAATAAAAATAACCGAAGTAGTTTCTAACCCATAAAGAGGCTTGTTCTATGCCGTTATAACTAGATTCGGTGGCAAAAAATACCATTAAGGTACATATAAAGATTATGCTTACAGAAGCGACTAAAACGGTGTGTTTTTGAAGTGTTTTAAATATCAAACTTGATTATTTTTTACTAAAAGTAGACAAATGTTTTAATATTTAAAATTTAAATCGATGCACTGCTCTTCTATGAATAGGATTCTGCATTATGCTAAAGCGCTGTATAAAGGCCACTTTTAGGCATACCACACTATTAAAAACTTAAAAAGCACGAACCTTAGTTAAGGTTCGTGCTTTTTAATATGATCTGTTGTATAATGAAACCAGTGGTTTAAGCGGTTTCAACAGTACGTTTAGATTTTCTATAAATATATTTAGGAAAAATGTTACGTTTTGCAAAACGACTCACTTTATCACTATTAATCATTTTAATATAGATAGGTTTTGTTACTCCAAAATATTCGTAAGTCGAACCATCTGCAAAAGTAATTTCTAAAACTAAATTATTCCACTGAAAATCAGCAACACCAGAATTAATAGTTTCATTGTAAACTTCTTTATTAGCTTCTCTAGTTTCAGGAGCGATACTCACTAAAAAATGATAACCATCTGTAATTTTACGTGTTTTAGCTTCAGCTTCTTCCACTAACGGATCTCCTGCTTGAAATTTATCTGGATGCCATTCCTTAGCAAGATTGCGATACTGCTTCTTTAAAGTCTTTAAATCAGCGCTTTTATCAACCTCAAAAAGTTTTCTGTATTCCGTTATGCGTTTCATATTCAATTATTTTTTGAAGGCGCAAAAGTACATTTAAATATTTTAGTATGCATCATCTTTTTGAAATAAAAAACAACTAATAATCAATACGTTAGATTAATATTATATTGTGATTAAATTTTGTGATTAGTTTACGGGGATTATATTGGGTTTAAGGTTTATCGAGCGGAGTCGAGTTACAAGTGAAAAGGCTTTCGACGCCGCTCAAGTACCCTAATATCATGAATACTTATGCTTTTTGTGTGATGCTGAAACGCGTTCAGTATGATGTAGACTTCATCTAAACATCACCCTGAATTTAGTTCAGCGCCTCATTATCTTTATAAGCATTTATAAATCTAACCTACAATATATAAATACGAACTTTTTTCTTTTTAAGTCGTGAATTATTTAAGGTTGAGACCAAGTTGTCCGCCATACTTTTAGGTACAGCAACAAAGGCGCAATCTTGTTTAAGTTCTATATCTCCCAATTGATCTTTTGTTAAACCTCCTTGTTTAAAGAATAATCCGGCGATATCCCCTTTAGATATTTTATCTTTTCGTCCGCCAGAAATAAACAACGTTTCCCAAAATTGAGGTTTATACGGCACTTTTTTAGAAATGTCTATGGCTTTATCTTTCTCTATAAATTCAGGCAGTTGTTCCTGAGCCCATTTTAAAACGTAAGCTGTTCCCTTTGCATTTACTCGAGCTGTTCTTCCGTTTCTATGCGTAAACTCCTCTACCGCATGTGGTAATTCGTAATGAATGATAAAATTTAATTCTGGAATATCAATACCACGAGCAGCTAAATCGGTTGCCAATAATACTTGACTGGTTCCATTTCTAAATGTAATTAAAGCGCGCTCCCGATCTTTTTGTTCCATACCACCCGAAAAACAAGAGTGACTGATTCTTTTTTTACGAAGTGCTTCGCTAACATTTTCGATACTATCTCTTAGATTACAAAAGATGATCCCTTGCTTATTCCCAATATGTAGCAATAAATCGACTAAGGTTTGCTCTTTATCTTGCGTTGGAGACACCACTGTTTTAATCGCTAATTTTGAAGGTACTTTAGCATCTAAAAAATCGATAATTACAGGCTGGTGTAACTTTACAAAATTCGGAATATTAACACCTTGAGTTGCTGAAGTTAGCACACGTCTTTCAATATTTGGTAACTGTGTTAAAATGCCTCGCATTTCTTCTTCAAAACCTTGTTCTAAAGATTTATCAAATTCATCTAAAATAAGATTTAAAATAGACTCCCTTGGGAACCGATTCGCGCTAAAGTGATCTAATATACGTCCAGGCGTTCCAATAAGGATTGCAGGAGTGTGTTTAAGTTCTATTTTATCCTTAGACATTGGGCGTCCGCCGTACACGGCATTGACTTTAAATCCAGTTCCCATTTCGCGAACTACTTGTTCTATCTGAATGGCTAATTCTCGCGTTGGCACTACAATTAGTGCTTGCACGTCGTTTATTTCTGGATCTAACATTTTTATAATAGGAAGTAAAAATGCTAGGGTTTTCCCCGTTCCTGTGGGTGAAAGTATAATGGTATTTGTTGCATTTTCAATAGCTAAGAGCGCATCTTCCTGCATCGGATTTAACGCTTTGATATTTAATTTGTTTAAAATATCTTGCTGTTCTTTTAAAAAATTTGCCATTGAAATTATTTATTTTTTTTGTTTTTAGACGTGTCCTCTTTAGTTGGAAGTGCTCCATTTTGAAGCATATATTGAGCCAATATTTTATCGACTAATTCATCTTTTGTTAAGTGATGGAACGTAGTATGAATTTTATTTCTAAACGTTTCAGAAATATTGCGGTTAGGCTTTGTTTTGAAAATTTTATTGGCCCAAATTAAAGCATTACTTTCTTCGATACTCTGTGCATCTGCTTTTTTAAGCTCAGAAAAAGAAATCCCTAATTCGTTTTCAAAATCTGCAATATCTTTTACTTCTTCCTCTTGTAAAATAGTAAGAGATAAGCCCTTTGCTCCTGCTCTTGCGGTTCTACCACTACGGTGTACATAGGTATCGTAAACATCTGGCAAATGGTAATTTATAACAAATGCCACATCTTTTACATCAATTCCACGTGCCGCCAAATCTGTTGCAACCAGTACGTCGATATACCCTTCTCTAAATTGTCCCATCACACGGTCACGAATGCCTTGTGTTAAACTCCCATGTATAGCTCCAGATGAAAATTTATTAATCGCTAAGTTTTTAGCTAATTTGTTCACTGCTGCTTTTGTTTTGCAGAAAATAATACCGCGTTGTCCTTCTTTAGATTTTAAAAAATGAAGTAAAACTTCTAGTTTCTCGATAGGCTCTACCACAATATATTGATGGTCGATACCTTGATGACCAACCGTTTCCATATCTGCTTCTACCTGAACCACATGTTTAGACATATAGTTCTGGATAAGTTGCTTTATGGTTCCTGGCATAGTCGCTGTAAACAATAATGTGCGACGCGATTTCGGAATTTCCTTAATTATAAGGTCTAAATCTTCTTTTAGCGCACTTACCATTTCATCGGCTTCGTCTAAAACAAAATGAGAAATGTGTTTAATGTCTATGGCATTACGCTTTACCAAGTCAACTAAACGTCCTGGAGTTGCAATCACGATTTGTGTTGCCGTTTTTAAACGTTCTATTTGTGGTTTTATTGGGATACCTCCGCAAACTGAAGCGATAGAAATCTCGGGACTATGAGACGCTAAATCTGTTAAATTAGCGAATATTTGCTGACCTAATTCTCGTGTTGGTGCCAGAATTAAGGCTTGTATATTGGTGTTTTCTTTGTCTATTAATTGTAATAATGGCAGGCCGAAAGCGGCCGTTTTACCTGTTCCTGTTTTCGCTAATGCAACAACATCTTTAGTTTCATTTAGAATTAGCGGAATGGTTTTGGTCTGAATATCTGTAGGAACAGTAATTTTTAAATCGGTTAAACTTTGTAGTAAAGTTTCTTGAATTCCTAGTTCAGAAAAGGATTTTGACATAATGTAATTTTCGGCAAAGATAACGACACTTTTCTCGGGAATGGTGGCAATTTTAATTTATTCGGATGTATACGCTATAAAATCATCTATATGTTCAAAGTCAAAGTAGAGTATTACACCTTTTAACACAGCTTACTTCGCTTCAAAATTTCATATGCTTTGACACGTTTTCGATATGGATAAAAAAAACATGGCTTGTTTATTTAAAAACAAGCCATGAGCACTATTAATGAAGCTGATTAACAGGAGGTATTAATCGATGTAATTATTTATTAGTCTTTAGAAGGTTTACCTTTTGGTTTCGGAGCTTCTTCTAATTCTTTAAGCGTAAGAAATCCATCTTCATCTGCATCGATGTCACTAAAATGCTCCTTTAAAGGTCCTTTTACTTCATCTTCAGATAATTTACCATCTTCATTTGCGTCCATTTTTTCAATCAATTCTGCCGCTGGAGGTGGTCCTTTTCTGTCTCCTTTTTCTTGGGCGCTAATAGATTGAACACTACAAATACTTACAAATGCAATTCCTAATACGGTTTTAATAATATTTGATTTCATAATAATTATATATTTATTTTACATGACAAAGTTCCATATTACTTGCATACCTTTTTAAGGTATTCAATGAGATGCACCTACTTTTAAGTGAATGCTTTACGAACTTAGGTAAAAGCCTATTTATACCTGTAGAATCTCACCTATATTCGCTTTCCATTCATTTTAATTTACCTTAATTTGTAACATATTACAGGAATTATATAGATAAAATTACAGATGAATAAATTAAAACGGTTCAGTTTTCAGATAGGATTATTATTAATAATATGGCTTGTACTTTGGTCTGGTCAGGATTGGGTTAATCATTTTTTGCGTCAAAACATCGCCGCTTTTATAGCTCAGATTGTACTGATTCTCTTTCTTATTTATGTGGCGGCACCTAAGTTTTTATTTACTAAAAAATACGTCACATTTATAGGTGTTTCTATTTTAGCTATTGCTTTAATTACGCTTGTAGCCTCATTTTTTATATCTCAGAACGGGATGCCACTTCCACGACCACGCGAGTCTGGCCCTGGTCCATTACCGCGCAGACCTCCTGAAATGTATTTAACCCAATCTTTGCTTATTGCGTTGGCCTATGCATTGGCAGTTGTTGTTGAAGTTGTATTTCATAATCAGAAAAATGAAGAAGCACTTATTAAGAGTCAGGCCGAAAATTTAAACACCGAACTAAAATTATTAAAATCGCAGATTAATCCGCATTTCTTATTTAACGCATTAAACAATATTTACGCCTTATCGGGCATCGATACAACAAAAACACAGCAAAGTATTAGTTACTTATCGGATATGTTACGTTACGTTCTTTACGAATGCGAACAACCCCAAGTAACGCTTCAAAAAGAAATGGATTACATCGATAATTACATTAAACTGTTTCGTCTTAAAAGTAGTAAAACGTACCCGATAACCACAAACTTTAAGGTTACCAATCCAAATTTTATGTTGTCGCCTATGCTTTTAATTCCGTTTATAGAAAACGCTTTTAAGCATTCTAACATTGAGAAAATTACCGATACTTTTATCACGATTGACTTGGAAACCACTGCAAATACCATTTTATTTGAAATTAAAAATAGTATTCCAGAAGCTCCCATTAATAAAGATGAATTAGGAGGTATTGGCTTAGAAAATGTAAAAAAGCGCTTGCATATTTTATATCCGAATTCTCACGACTTAAAAATTACCACAATAAACAATACCTTTAGTGTATCCTTAAAATTAGAACATCATGTATAAGTGCCTTATTATTGACGATGAAGAACTTGCTAGAGCTTTACTAGAGAGCTATGTAAAAAAATTAGATTTTTTAGAATTAAAAGGTAGTTTTGAAAATCCGTTAGAAGCTATGTCGCTTATAAAAAGTGAGTCTTTAGATGTTATTTTTCTAGACATACAAATGCCCGATTTAAAAGGTACAGATTTCGCGAAATTAATTCCTGCTACAACTAAGGTTATTTTTACAACGGCCTACTCCGAATACGCGATACAGGGATTTGAACTTAATGCCCTAGATTACTTATTAAAACCAATTACTTTCGAACGTTTTTTAACCGCAGTAAACAAACTGAAATCTGATACCACTGAGGCTACTATATCTGAATTTATTACCGTTAAATCTGGATACGATTTACATAAAATTAAGCTAACAGATATTAATTATATTGAGAGCGATAGCGAATATGTAGTATTTCACTTAAATAACCGGAAAATTATGAGTTATCAAACACTAAAATCACTCCAAAAATCGTTACCTGAAGCGCTTTTTATACGTGTTCATCGTTCGTATATCGTAAATAAATTGCAAGTAACAGGATTAAAAGGAAGAGATTTATTGCTAAGTGAGGTCAACATACCTGTAAGTGATTCGTATTACGACACAGTAAAAAACACCTTATTTTAAAATAAAAAAGGGTACTATTTTACATTTTGAGGTTTTTCTTAAATCTTGAAAACATTACTAGTTTTTTCTTAGAATTGATAAAATATACACCCAATAATAAAATACCGCCTGCAATTAGAGACTGCTGACTAATATTTTCGTCTAAGAAATACCATCCTAATAATAAAGCAATTACCGGATTTACATAAGCCGACGTGGCCACTTTTTCGGTAGAAACTTCTTTTAATAGAAAATTAAACGCTGTAAAAGCAACAATACTTCCAAACAGGATAAGTAAAGTCATGGCCACTTGCGCTTTTATACTCCAGTCTATAGGACTTGTCCAAGTTTCATCCAAAACTAAACTTCCTATTAGCAAAAGTGTTCCTGCCGATAGCATTTGATACCCCGTCGTAACAAAAAAATGAGAAGGTAAATTTGCTTTAGACACAAATATGCTGGCAAAACTAATACCTATTACACAACTAAATATTACCACAATTCCAATAATACTCTCTCGCGTAAGATGCAGTGAATCTTGACTCATTAATAAATACATCCCTAACATCCCTAGAGCCACACCTATTAACGATTTAGATTTTATCTTTTTACCTTGAATTATGCGCATTAAGAAAATAACAAACAAAGGTTGGGTAGCAACTATTAATGCCGCAAAACCACTGTCTACATATTTTAAGGCCCAGACAAAAATTCCATTTCCGTAAAACAGGAATAGAAATCCGGCAATCACACAATTAAAAAATTGCGCTCGAGTTACTTTTAAAGATAAGTTTAAGAATTTTGAAATAATCATTATTAAAGTCCCTGCACTTAAAAACCGAATCGATGCCAAAAGAAACGGAGCCACTTCTGTAACAACAATTTTATTCAGTAAATATGTAGATCCCCAAATCACATAAATAGCGAAAAATGACAATATAATTAAAATGCCTTTTTGAGGTTTAGCCATAATTTAAAGCTTAAAAAATTTATAAATATAGAAGAGGCAAACTTATGAAATATATATTAGGAAAATTGAATACTCGATTTAAAATATGATTTTATAACAACAATTTTAACCACCTATAATTCAATATATTAAACCGGTTTATAGCGAATAATTTCACTTAACTGTTTGTTTCAGTATTTTTATCAACAGGCTTATAAATTCTTCTAATAACCCAAATAATGTGTGATATTTGTGTAAATTTATTGATTAATTAAAATTTTATGAATACTACCGAAAATGCTCTAAAGGAACGCATAAAAGAATTGACGTGTTTATATGAAGTGTCTTCTATAATAGTCAATGCCAATTATGAACAGATCGATGATATGTTTCATGCGATTTCTTACAGTTTAAAAAAGGCTTTTCAGTATCCTGAGCAAACGGAAATTTGTATTCAGAGTAATAACATTATTGTAAGAACAGGCGAGCGTGATGAAGATTCACCGTGCATAAAAAGCCCAATAACACTATTTAATGTTGAAAACGGTTTTATAAAAGCCTCGTATTCTTCAAAAGCTTTAATTCAAATAGATTTCCTCGAAGAGGAACAGAAATTGCTAAATACCATAGCTTTAAAAATAGGAAGTCTATTAGAACGGTTTCAAATCATTAAAAATGAAGCCTCCTTAAAACGCCAAATGGAACATACCGATCGGCTTAATATTTTAGGAGAAATTACAGCTGGAATTGCTCACGAACTCAATACACCATTGGCAAACATTCTTGGTTTTGCCGAATTATTACGAGATAAAATTACAAATCGAGACGAGTTAAACGACCTTGACAAAATTTTGAATAGTGCCATTTATTCGCGTGAAGTGGTTAAAAAGCTCATGTTTTTTGCTTGCGAAATGCCTCAGGAAATGACTACTGTAAATATTGTTTCGGTAATTAAAGATGCCTTAAGTTTATTAGAACCTAGCTTTAAAAAACATGAAGTTAAGTATATTGTAAAAACAGATCGTGATGCTATAGATTTAAAAGCGGACACGGTGCAACTCACGCAAATTATTTTTAACCTCGTTATAAATGCGATATATGTTTCTAAACCCAATGATTTAATTACCATTTTTATTACAGAAATTGGAGATAGCATTTGTTTAGAAATAAGTGACCAAGGCGAAGGGATTTCCGATGAAAATAGAAATAAAATCTTTCAACCATTTTTCACGACTAAACCTGTGGGCGAAGGTTCTGGCTTAGGTTTGAGTGTTGTACATGGCATAATTGCTAGTCATAAAGGAAGCATTTCTATTGAAAATAATAAACCTAAAGGTGCCACTTTTATTGTTAAATTACCAAAATTATAAGGATGTCTATATTAAAAGAAAATATTTTAATTGTAGATGACGACGTTCATATTTTAGAGTTACTACAGCGTCACTTACAATCTTTAAACTACCATACCTTCAAGGCGATTTCCGTACGCGAAGCTGTCACTATTTTAAAAGATACTAAAATAGATGTTTTAATCACGGACTTGAAAATGCCTGAAGTAGACGGATTCGAACTTTTAAAGTTCACCTCGGAACACTATCCGAATATGGCTAAATTGGTTATTACTGGCTTCCCTTCTATCCAAGACTCTTTGGCTGTGATAAAATCCGGAGCCGTAGAATATCTGACTAAGCCATTTACAAAAAGTGAATTAATTGAAGCCTTAAATAAAACACTAAAGCAGAACAAACCGAAATCTAAATCGCAAACAAGTCCCTTTATAACCGACGGAAAATATGGAGATATTATTGGGCGGTCTCAAGGTATTAAGCATGTTGTTCAGCTTATAGAGCGCGTAAAAAATAACAAGGCTACCGTTTTTATATCTGGTGAAAGTGGCACTGGTAAAGAATTAGTAGCCCGTTCTATTCACTATCAAGGTCAGTTTTCAAGAGGGCCATTTATAGCGGTAAATTGTGGCGGTATCCCTGAAAATTTGCTGGAAGCCGAATTATTCGGTTATGTTAAAGGGGCGTTTACGGGTGCCGAGACCAATCGTAACGGTTTTTTCCAAGCCGCTAATGGCGGTACGATCTTTTTAGATGAAATTGGAAACGCTTCATTAGCCGTACAATCTAGACTACTGCGTGTACTTCAAGAAAAAGAAGTTATAAAAGTCGGTTCACAAAAACCGGAAAAAATGGATTTAAGAATTATTACGGCCACCAATAGTAATCTTAAAGACATGATTAAAGCAAAGTCTTTTCGCGAAGATTTGTATTACCGCTTAACTGTGGTCGAAATAGATGTACCGCCTTTAAGAGATCGCTCTGAAGATATTCCATTACTTGTCGATAAATTTTTATTCAAATATGGTATTGAGTATAAAGACCGGTTTGTAAAAATAGATCCTGAAGCGCTCACTATTCTAGAGCGTTATAGTTGGCCTGGAAATATTCGGGAATTAGAAAATATCTTACAGCGTGCCATTATTCTTTCTAATAATATTGTGACAACAGAAGCTTTACCAGCGGCTTTAAAGTACAATATTGATTTTAATTCAGACGATTTTGTATCGCTTAAAGATATGGAGAAACAATATATATTAAAAGTACTTCGCGCTTGCAATAATAATAAAACTAGAGCGGCCGAAATTCTTAAAATAAATCGAAAAACCTTGCGAGATAAACTTAAAGCTTAATGTAATAATTTCGGTTATATTTCACCCATCCGGGTAATATTGTACCAGTAGCATAAAACAGTCTTTAAAATAATTTTCACCAAAACCCCTTTAAAACCTAGCGTTTTAAAGGGGTTTCCTGTTCTTCGGCACCTCGTAAAAAGCGATGGCACAACACTTGCCTTTTAGAAGTGTAATTAACAATATTTATTATGAAAAGCTCTGAATTAAATATTTGTCCAGATTGTGTGCATCGCAAAACATGTGTTTTAACCACACAAAAAGAAAAAGTTTGGTCGTGTAGTGAATTTGAAAGTGCACTTTTTTTAGACTTAGTAAATAGACCGAAAGTAGAGAATAAAAAGATTAACTCATTTTATTAATATCCGTTTTAATTATTATAATATGATAGCAGAAGAAATAAAATTACCTGTAAAGAAAAGCGAGACTGGTATGGTTGCCAATGTTCTTGAACAGTTTAATAAAGCAGCCGACCAGATAAATTTAAATCCGAATATCCGAAGAATATTAAACGTAACTAATAATGAAGTCATCATTCATTTTCCAGTAAAAATGGACAACGGAGATGTAGAAATATTTACCGGATATCGTGTACAACACAACAATGCATTAGGCCCGTATAAAGGAGGCTTAAGATACCATGAAACGGTAGACATAGACGCGGCAAAAGCACTTGCAATGTGGATGACATGGAAAACGTCTCTGGCAGGACTGCCTTATGGTGGCGCCAAAGGAGGCATTAAAATAAACCCAAAATTATATTCACAAACCGAATTAGAGCGTATCACCAGACGCTTTACCTATGCTTTAGGTGATAATATTGGGCCAGAACACGATATTCCAGCTCCAGATGTAAATACCAATTCACAAACTATGGCTTGGATTGCAGATACATATATGTCTACTAAAGGGCCATCAGAACGATCAACCTACCAGCATGTCGTTACTGGCAAACCTGTAGGTTCTGGAGGTATTGAAGGACGGGATCGCTCGACCGGATATGGGGTGTTTTTAACCATCAAATTATGGGCAGAGCAACGAAATATTACCCTTAAACGAAAACGATTTATTGTTCAAGGTTTTGGCAATGTAGGCTATTGGGCATCTCATTTCATGGAGCAAGAAGGCGCTACTTTGGTTGGTGTGCAAGATGCATTTGGTAGTATTTATAAACCAGAAGGTATTGAGGTAAAACAGTTACAGGCGTATGTGACTACAAATGAAGGAGGTGTGCAAAATTTCCCGAATTCTAATGCTATTGAAAAGGAAGATTTCTTTGGATTGGATTGTGATATCATTATTCCTGCGGCCCTAGGAAATCAGATAACCGGAGATAACGCCCATTCTATTAAAGCTAGATTAATTGCAGAAGGTGCTAACGGTCCTACAAATGTTGAAGGAGAACAAATATTACTGGAAAAAGGAGTAGAAATTATTCCTGATATTTTATGTAATTCTGGAGGCGTAATTGGCAGTTATTTTGAATGGTTACAAAACCGAAACGGAGAACTTTGGCATATGGATGAAGTTATTTTAAAACTTGAAAAAACATTAAAAGGTTCGTTTAAAAGAGTTTATGACTATTCTGTTGCTGAAAATATAGACATGCGAACTGCTGCATTTTGTTTAGCAATTCAACGTATTGAAAAAGCATATATACAACGTGGAATTTTTCCATAATAACAAATTAAATATGAAGTATGGACATTTAATACTCGAAAAGAAAGAGTACGTTTTCTTAAAACGCGTACTCAATCTTTCGGGTTATTCAAGAGATAAAGAAACAAGAACATCGTTACAAAAACTAAGTAATGAATTAGTTGATGCCGAAATTATAGACCACGAACTTATGCCAAGTGATGTTATTCGCTTTAACAGTATGGTAACCGTGGCTCAGGGCGACTGGCAAAAAACCATAAAAGTGGTTATACCGCAAAACAAAGATTTAAGTCAGAATAAAATTTCTATTCTAACACCTATGGGTTCTGCCCTATTTGGCTATGCTATTGGAGATACTATTACATGGGAATTCCCAAATGGAACCAAAGAACTAAAAATTATAAATGTAGAACAGGAATACAACTATAGAGGATTGGACATCGTAATTTAACGCTTATGAACTTATATAATTTAGATATCGCTTTTAATGCAACAGCAGGAAACAGTACGAATGAGGTAGATTCTTGGATTCTTCACTTAGAGGAAATCAAACAGGAATTAAACCAATACTGTTCCAAAAAGAAATATAACAACCAAGATTTAATTAAATCGGCAGTGTTATTAAAAGGATCTGCTAACAAATCAATTTTAAAAGCGATTAAAAATTATAGGGAGTTTAGGGAGTATTGGAGTAAATGCGACGGTTTAAATTCTGACACACCTTTTATTTACGAACATTCTAAACATAAAAGAGATTACCTAAAACATGTAAAAGAATACCGATTATTTAAATCTAAACTAACTAAGAGATAACATGGGCATCTTACAATACAACCAAGTAAATAATCAAATGCAATTTAAGGTAGATGAAAACAGACGTTTATTTATCAAGAAGGATATTCGGGAAGTTTCGCAATGGACAGACGATTTAGAATCTAAAAATAACGAGATTAACACCTTTAGTATTTTAAATAGACAGTTAGTAAAAAGTGAAAACATTCAGCATCTCATTCAAGATTTTAGACGCAGAAATACACTGGCTATGGCCATGCTGTGTAAATACGAACAAAATTTACGTCAGGAATTAGAATTTGGAAACATTGAATATGATGAACAACGCGCTAAAATTCATGAAAAAAAGCGTGTTGAATATTTGGTGTTTGTGAAAGACTATCGCGTATTAAAAACCACTATTTACAACCAACTAGCACAATACAAACGTAAATAGTATTAAGAAGACTAAATTTTAGAATCCTTAAGGGCGTCTAATTTCTTAGTCTTTTTATCTTTATAAATAATATTTAAAACTAAGGCCGCTATAATTAAACCTATACCGCATAGCGACCAAAATGAATACACTTCGGCAAAAAGAGAAACTCCAAAAAGCATAGTGAATATAACTTCAATGTATTTTATTGGAGCGACCTGATTGGTTTGTGCGTTCTGAAAAGCTTTCGTCATTAATAATTGTCCGAAATAACCAAATACACCAAGTAAACTTAAAAAGACCCACTGCATACCTACGGGAGTAGTCCAATTATTAATTGTAAATAGTACACCTACTATGGCCGAGATTACCATAAAATAATTTACAATAACTACAGGGTGTTCAGACTTTCCTATTTTACTAATAATAATGTAAACCAATCCACTACTAACTGCCGCAATTAAAATAAGTACAAGTCCAAACGTATTTATATTAGAATCGAACCCTTTTAAAATCACTACACCTATAAAGGCAAGAATAAAGAATACCCATTGGAAAGGAAAAATCTTTTCTTTTAGGAAGATAACTGCAAAAATGGCAGCAAATATAGGAGCTAAATACCTTAAAGATACAGCTGTACCTATTGGCAAATATTTAGTAGACATAAAAAACAGAGCCATAGAAGTAACACCTACGAGACCACGTAATATTAATAGCTTGTTATTATTTCCAATTAATGGAATTTTGTTTCTCAGTAAAAATCCAAACGTAAAAAATAAGGACCCGACAGACCTAAAAAGCACAATTTGAAAGGCTCCAATTGTATCTAAATATTTTACCGTTGCATTCATACAAGCAAAGGCAAAAGTACTTAGTAACATTAATTTTATTGTCTCTTTTAATTGCATTTTAGCGGTGCTTTAGAAGTCTTAAAATAAATCACTCTGAAAATTTTAAGTCGCAAAAATATACATTTAAAAGAAGTAACATCGCTTAAACGCCATTCATTTCAATTAATGCAAAAATCCTAATGCTTATTCCCACCATGCTTCAGTGCTAATAATGGTCTTCCCTATTTTTATTTCTTCTCCTATTTTAGGTATAATTACATTAATATTTTGAATCTCTGATGCTTTTAATAAGCGCTCTACCGGTTGGTTCCATTCGTGCATAGCTAGTTTAAAAGCTCCCCAATGTATGGGCATCATTTGCTTTGCTTTTACATCTATCGCCGCCTGAGCCGTTTCTTCTGGATACATGTGTATTTCGTGCCATAGTGTGTTGTATTGCCCACATTCTATCATGGCAAAATCAAAAGGGCCATATTTTTCACCAATCGTTTTAAAATGACTGCCATAACCACTATCACCACTAAAAAATATATTTTCATTTTTTGACGTAATGATCCAAGAACTCCACAACGTTTTTCCTTTATCGCTTATACCACGTCCTGAAAAATGTTGAGCAGGTGTACACACAAATTTTAAATCTGAAACCACAATCTCTTCCCACCAATCTAATTCGTAAATCTTATCTTTAGATACGCCCCAAGATTTTAAATGTGCACCAACTCCTAAAGGTGTGTAAAATGATTTTACTTTATGTTTAAGTTTAGAAATACTCTTATAGTCTAAATGATCGTAATGATCGTGTGAAATTAGTACCGCGTCTATTGGTGGTAAATCATCTATGCGTATTGGAAGATGATTGCTAAATCGTTTACTTCCCAACATCGGATGAGGCGCAGGCACATCGCCAAACATAGGGTCTATTAATATGTTTTTAGATTGTATCTGAAGTAAAAATGTAGAATGACCGAACCAAAACAAACGTGTTTCTCCACTATAATCCATGAGATCTGATGGTATAATGGTCTCTACAGAAATCGGACTTTCGGGTGTCACGCCTTTGGTAGGTCTAAAATAACCTATAAGACTTTTGCCTATATCCTGAATCCCCATTTGCATATCGACCTCGCCAATATTTATAAATTTACCATCTTTATAATGATTGGTTAATGCAAATTTTTGTTCTTGAGTGGCTGTTGGTGAATCACCAAATTGCGGACTTACATATAGAAATAAGATAATTCCTATTACCAAAATAAGTATACCTATACCGATTATAATTCCCATTTTTTTTAATATTAGCTTTAACATAAATGTGTTTTAATCGAATATATATTCGATTATTAATTAAATTTTTTAATTTTTTATAGCATCCCAAGCAAGCGAAAACATGGTGTTTGTATCCTCTTCATTTAATTCTAAAGTCTTAGTATCAATTAGCTTTACTGTTTCGTTCATAAAGGCTTCTAATAGCACAGATAGAATCGTATTGTCTAAGTTTTTAATTAAACCTTGACGTTTCCCCTCATCTAATAAATCGAAAATAAAAGTGGACTTTAACTGTCGAATCTCTTTCGGGATCATTTCAAAATACGGTGATTGTTTAACTTGATGAATGAAACTAACTTCCTTACGATTATTGATACCAAAATTGATGTAAAAAATCCAGATTGCTTTAAACTTTAGTTTATAAGGCAATTCACTTTTTAATTGATCTTGTCCTATATCCGTCAGTTTTTTAAGTAAATCTGTGGCGATAGTTTGTATAAGATCGTTTTTGCTTTTAAAATATACATATAAAGTGGATGGCGAAATATCTACCTTCTTGGCAATACGAGCCATTTTTACTGCTGTAAATCCTTTATCGTAAACTATAGCAATAGTTTCGTTTATAATTGCCTCTCGTTTTAATTCATCTTTCTGTTTCACTTTGTAAATATATAATTTTAATCGAATAAATATTCGCTATTGATTTAAATTAAAACTCGAATCATAGGACTCGAGTTTTAATAATATGACTAAGGCTTAAACCATTTTGAAATCTAATAACAATTCTCTTTCTATAGAAGCTTGTAAATGATCTCCTTTATGAATCTGACCCGTTCCATAAGCAGGAGTACCTGTAAAGATTAAATCTCCAGGCTCTAACGTGAAATATTTAGATGTAAACGCGATAATCTCTTCAAAATTATAGATAATTAATCCCGTATTTCCTTCCTGAACCGTTTCTCCATTAATCTTTAAATCGAAATTAATATCGCTTAAATCTGAAAAGTTTGAAACAGGCTTCACTGCAGAAATTGGTGCCGCACCGTCGAAACCTTTAGCTAAATCCCAAGGTCCTTTACCTTCTCTAACATCATTTAAAACATCTTTTGCTGTATAATCAATGGCAACAGCAATACCAGAAATGTAAGACGTAGCCTCTGCTTCAGATATATTTTTACCTGTTTTACCTATTTCAATCACCAATTCTACTTCGTAAACTAGATTTTCTGTGAATGAAGGATATTCTACATCTTTATTATCTTTTACTAAACTTGACTCTGGTTTAGAGAAAATAAGTTGTTTACCATTTTTAGTTGTTGCTTTTAATTCTTCTGCATTAAGAACATAATTTTTACCAATTGCTAGTACTTTCATTGTTTTGTATATTTAAAAAATAGTGTTTGAGTTATGTTTTTTATCTTAAACTTTAAATTCTTAAATGCGTGAAGATTTTACATCATCTTTATTTAAGTCTTACAAATTTAAGATATTTATGAGCAACTTATAATTTGTCTTTCTTGTTTTTTTTCAAAATCAAAACAACTTATTTTTTACAGATCGAAAAAGGATTAATTGTACTCCGTTTTAAAAAGTAATCATTAATATAAGCCGTTCTTATATATAAAAAAACTCCCGGCTCTAAATGAGATTCGGGAGTTTAGTACTTATGTTTTGATGGAATTCCTATTTAGAAATTCTTAATATTTAATATTAATAATGGTACGTTAGCACGGTGGCTAATAGACTTACTATACGATTGATTTAAAAGACGTTTTAAAAAGTCTTGTTCTTTTGCAATAACACACAACATATCTAACTTTCTACTTTGTACAAAAGCACGAACTCCAGTAGAAACTCCTATTCCTGTTAGTGTGAAATATCCAGCAGAAAAATCGTCTAAAAGCACCTTTAAGGCTTCTTTTTTCTCATCTTGCGACTCCGTAAGTTTCTTTGCACGGTCCATAATATGGCACACAGAGACTAAAGCGTCGTTAGATTTTGCAATTTCTAGTAACGGACTTAACCCTTTTTCTGTAAAAGTAATATCGAAATCTGTAGATATTCCTATCTCTTTAAATGCTTTGTATTCGGCATATTTAGGGATCGCTATAATTGGACAGTTTACCGTACCAATTAGACTTGAAGTGTTGCTTCCAACCGTAATTTCTTTTATAGCACCAGCGCCTTTGGTTCCCATTACGATGCAGTCTATTTCAAATTCTTTTACCACTTTTTTAACCGCACCAGAGAATGGTTTAAAAATAGATAAGCACTTATACTTGTGATTATTATTAGAATAGTTCGCATTAATTTTATCTAATACATCCCGTAATCCGTTTTTGCTATTTTCAACCTGAGCATTGTAAATAGATTCTTTAGCCATTACAGAAGTTACTCCCATATAACCACTAGAACCTGGTTGGTCAAAAGAGTTTATTATATAGAAATTGCATGTTTCATTTTTAAATAGGTCTAAAGCATATTCAATAGCGTGCCATGCGTTTTCGGAAAAATCTGTTGGTAATAGTATATTTGTCATAGTCTTTATTTTCAGTCATAAATTTACTAACAAAACCATACATACACAACGATTTTGCACTTATTTAAATCTTAAATTAGGTTAAAATTTCACTAATTAAAAATCTAGTATATTTATCCTTTCTTATTATTCATTCTTAGTAAAGCATCTTACATTTACTTAAAATTGTAGCAGAATCTCTATTTCATGATAAAAAATATTTTAATTGTTGAAGATGAATATAACGTCGCTACTTTTATAAAAAAAGGTTTAGAGGAAGTCGGATACATTGCATATATAGCCTACGATGGCGAAACAGGCCTCGAACTTTTATTGCAAAAAGACATCGATTTAATTTTGCTTGATGTGATTCTGCCTGGTATGAATGGTTACGACATTGCAACCAAAATAAAAGGTCTAGGCTTTGGAACTATTCCTATAATATTTTTATCGGCCCTAGGAAGTACAGATAATATTGTAAAAGGACTTGATACTGGTGCAGACGATTATTTAACGAAACCCTTTAAGTTTAAAGAGCTTTTAGCAAGAATACGCGCTGTAGCACGCCGTAAAAACTTTAAAGTCCCAGATAGTTCATTACTTAAGTTAGCCGACTTGGAGTTAAATAATGATACAAAAATTGTAAAACGCAATCATACAGAAATTAAATTAACGTCTACCGAATTTCGTCTCTTGGAATACCTGCTTAAAAACAAAAATAAAGTCTTATCTCGTGTCGATATTTTGGAACATGTTTGGGATATAAGCTTTAATATGGGGACTAATGTCGTAGATGTTTATGTAAATTATTTAAGAAACAAAATAGACAAGAAATTTACTCCCAAATTAATACAGACTGTTGTTGGGATGGGCTATATATTGAAAAATCCGGAAGATGAAAATTAAAAACAAAATTACACTCATCTTCGTTATACTGGTGGCCACCATGCAACTTGTTATTTTTTCAATTATTTATGTCTTTGCATCGGATTACAGAACGAATGAGTTTTTTAAAAAGCTTAGAAAACGTACCATAATTGCAGAACAATCTCACTTTGAAAAAAACAAACTGGGAACAGATGTTTATGAAGATCTCTTAAAAAAACATTTACAAACCTTACCGGAAGAACATGAATATATTTTTCCGACCACCACTACCCTTCACCAAATTATTTCTGAAATAGAAATCGATATACCTGAACCATTTTACACCGATTTGGTTAGTAATAATTACGCAGAAACAAAGATTGGAGACACGTTCTTGTCTGGATTAAACTATAAAGAGCAAGATAGATCTCATTTTGTTATTTTAACAGCAAATGATGAAGATGGTTTAGACGAATTATCTAAACTAGTTAACTTGCTTGTTTTTCTATTTCTTTTAACGATTCTGGTTTTATTTTTTCTAGGCAGTTTCTTTGCAAAACGAACCTTGGAGCCACTCGCACGAATTATTGAAAAAGTAAACAACATCCGTGTTACTAATTTGCATGAGAGGTTAGAAACCACCAATAACAAAGACGAACTAAGCGAATTAGCAAATACGTTTAACGGCATGCTAGACCGTCTAGAAACCTCTTTCGAAATACAAAGCAACTTTATAAACAACGCGTCTCACGAATTAAAAAATCCGTTAACCGCCATACTAGGTCAAACTGAAATTGCTTTACTAAAAGAACGTTCTCCCCAAGAATACACTAAAGTTTTAGAAGGTGTAGAAACTGAAGCATTACGATTAGACGCTTTAATAAACAGTCTGCTAAAATTTGCACAAACTGAAAGTGACGAGAAAGGGTTGCTCATTACTCCTATTCGTTTAGATGAGTTAATATTAGAAGTAAAAGAAAATATCGATTTAATAAATCCTGATAATAAAATCGAAATTGATTTTAATGACTTTCCCGAAAATCCAGATTTATTAGTTGTAGAAGGTAACTACGGTTTAATAAACATTGCCTTAAATAATGTTTTAGATAATGCTTCAAAATTCTCCGACAATAAAAGAGTGATTGTTAAAATAGTTACAAATAATGCTTCAATAAAAATTGTTGTAACAGATCAAGGTGTTGGGATTCCGTCAGATGAAATAAAAAACATTTACCAGCCGTTTTATCGCGCCGCCAATGTAAGAAATGTTAAAGGTTACGGATTTGGTTTACCGCTAACCAATAAGATTATGAAACTGCATAGTGGGACTATAGAAGTGTTTTCCGAACATAAAAAAGGCACCATTGTCACCTTGATATTTCCTAATAAACATCAAAAATTCTCTATTTCTAAATAATAAACATTTCACTTTCCCTAGTAATAACTACTTATACATCTACTTAACAGCACATTATAGCGATTAAAAAAACTCTAATCTCATTCTAATCTCGTTCTTATACCCCTCTAATACTGTGGCAGTATGTTTGCCCTAAGAAATTAGAAGAATGAAGACGGTACTTATACCAACAGACTTTAGTGAAAAATCTTTACAGCTTATAAAAAACGCTGTGTTGCATTATCCTAACGACCCAATACAACTTGTATTGGCTTCTGGTTATAATAAGCGTTTAAACAGCTCGAATCCCTTTGGTTATTCTAAGTCCAAATTAATAGAAAGATTAGCTAACGGGATTTTTCAGGACACCCTTTCTAATTTAATTTTAGATCACAAGAATAAAATCTATAGTGTCAACATTGAATTATATACCGGAACATCTGACCGTCATTTTAACGATTTTCTTCGACTAAACCACATCGACGAATCTATTATTCCAAGCTCAGAGTTATGTCAGTTTCAAAACAGAAATTGTGTAGACATTACGCCGTTAATAGACCGTTTAGCGCCAGCCGTATCGCGTGTGGCTTATAAGGGACAAAAACAAAATCCACCTACCCGTTTTTGGTTTTTCAGCCTGAAACCATTCAGTTTTAAATAACAAAACAAACTAAAATTAGTATAATTTAAAAAGAAGTAACACATGAAGAACATTAGTACAAAATATTTAAAATCCGATTTAAAGGCCGGTTTAGTAGTCTTTTTAGTGGCTTTGCCATTATGTTTAGGAATTGCACTTGCCAGTGGAGCTCCTTTATTCGCTGGAATTATTTCAGGTATAATTGGAGGTATCGTGGTTGGTTTCTTTAGTGGTTCTAATTTAAGTGTTTCAGGACCTGCAGCAGGACTTACCGCAATTGTTTTATCTGCCATTGCAACCTTAGGATCTTGGGAAGCCTTTTTATTAGCTGGTCTAATCGCTGGAGTGATTCAATTAATTCTAGGATTTTTAAAAGCCGGTATTATTTCTAATTATCTTCCATCTAATGTTATTGAAGGGATGTTAGCCGCGATCGGTATTATTATAATCTTAACGCAATTACCTCACGCTGTTGGATATGATGCCGTTCACGAGGGCGATTTTTTTCATATCAATGCAGAAGGTAAACACGATATGTTTTCTACAGTTATTCAAAGCATAAACAATATGCATTTGGGAGCTATTATAATTGTTCTAGTTTCTTTAGGAATAATTATCGCTTTTACTAAGGTTCCTGCTTTAAAGAAAATAAAGTCTATACCAAGTTCTTTAGTTGCGGTTATTGCAGGCGTTGCAATTAACGAAGCTTTTATTGCGTTAAACTCGCCTTTAGCCATTACACCAGCACATTTAGTTAGTTTACCAGTTCCGGAATCTTTTGAAGCTTTTCAATCGCAATTTAGCTTACCAGATTTCAGTCAGATTGGCAATATAGATGTATGGATTATAGCCTTAACGATTGCTGCTGTAGCAAGTATTGAAACCTTATTATGTATTGAAGCCGCAGATAAATTAGACCCCTTAAAACGATATTCTAACACCAATACAGAATTAAAAGCTCAAGGTATAGGAAACATTATTAGTACTATGATTGGAGGCTTACCAATGACTTCTGTAATTGTACGGTCTTCTGCGAACGTAAATTCTGGTGGTCGCACAAAACTATCTGCCATTTCTCATGGTGTATTTTTACTTATTGCTGTATTGGCAATGCCCACAATTTTAAATAAAATTCCCTTAGCCTGTTTAGCAGCCGTACTAATTGCAGTTGGTTTTAAATTAGCGAGTCCGAAAGTCTTTATTCATATGTGGGAAAACAGTAAAAAGTTTCAATTTATACCGTTTGTCGCTACTGTAATTGCAGTTGTATTTACAGATTTACTCAAAGGTGTAGGTATAGGTATGGCAGTAAGTATTTTCTTTATTTTAAGAGGAAATTTAAAGCTGGCTTATTTCTTTAGAAGAGAAAATCATTCCACCGGAAAAACGATTCAAATGGAGCTTGCTCAAGAAGTTTCTTTCTTGAATAAAGCGGCTATAAAACAAACGTTTGCACACCTTCCTGAGAATAGCTCTATAGTTATAGATGCCTCAAACACAGTATATATAGATCACGATGTGCTGCAACTGATAAAAGACTTTGTCAATTATGGTTGTATTGACAAAAATATTAATGTATCTTTGATAGGATTTAGAAAAGAATACAAAATAGAAAATTCGGTTAACCACGTGACCTCAGTTTTATCAGATAACGAAGATAAAGTTGCTTTACACGAAACTGATGAAGGTTTAAAAATTCCTTCAAATGTTTTAAAGGTTAAGGATTTGCCTAAAGCAGGATAATGTTTTATAACGCATAATATTTTTTAGAAGCCTATAGTTATCAAAAATTTGATAACTATAGGCTTTTTATTTTATATACATTTATTTGAAAGACCTATGAAACAAAAATTAGATCATTACTTTGTAAGACCTATTACAAAATTTGTCAAAGTAGAAAGTTTTGGAGGAATCCTTCTCTTCTCTGCAGCTGTAATCGCCCTCCTTTGGGCCAATTCACCATTCTCAGATTCTTACGTTAGTCTGTGGAATTATGAACTTGGTTTTGAAATAGGAAATTTTCATATTTCAAAAAACCTATTACACTGGATTAACGATGGTTTAATGGTTATTTTCTTCTTCTTAATTGGATTAGAAATTAAACGGGAAATTCTTATTGGTGAATTAAATAGTCTTAAGAAAGCCTCCTTGCCTATTTTCGCGGCCTTAGGTGGTGTTTTTGTTCCTATCGGAATCTACTTAGCCTTAAACACTAATCCAGAAACTCACGCCGGATGGGGAATCCCAATGGCAACAGATATTGCTTTCTCTTTAGCTATTATTCAATTATTAGGGAAACGCGTGCCATTAGCCTTAAAAATATTCTTAACCGCCTTTGCTATCGTAGACGATTTAGTGGCTGTATTAGCTATCGCTGTTTTTTACAGTAATAATATAGATTGGGCATTAATATTATATTCTTTTATTCCGCTAGGAGTTTTATTTTTCCTAGGCTGGAAAGGCTTCTATCACAAGATTATTTACTTTACACTTGCGGTTGTAATTTGGTTCTTGTTCTTAAAATCAGGAATTCACCCAACTATTGCAGGGATACTTATCGCATTAACTATTCCTATTCAGCGTAAAACAGAATTGTCTGTGGATATGAATCAGTTAGAATCGATTACTAACAGATTACTTAAGAAAAGAACTTCCGATAGTCCAATACTTACGCACACACAGATTAACTTAATTGATGATCTTCAAGCATGGACAAGTCGCGTTCAATCGCCATTACAGCATTTAGAACATATTTTCCATGGTTGGGTAGCCTATTTTATCATGCCTATTTTTGCATTATCTAATGCAGGTATTGTATTTGGTGCTTCCGATCATTTAGATTTCGATTTAGCCTCTCACATTGCTATTGCATTAATTATTGGTAAATGTGTAGGTGTCGTTGCATTCTCTTATTTAGCAGTAAAACTTGGCGTTGCAGCTTTTCCTGACAAAGTTAGATTTAAGCATATTTTAGGGACAGGATTTTTAGCGGGAGTTGGATTTACAATGTCTATTTTCGTGTCTAATTTAGCATTCCACGGTAGTTTACTATACCAAGATTCAGCCAAAGTGGGTATTTTAATAGGATCGTCTATTGCCGGTTTAATTGGTTACTTTGTTTTAAAATCGGTAAAACCAGCTTCAGGTGAAATTTTACTAAGCGACGAAGAAGAAGAGGAAGAAGAATAAACCTCTTTTCGATTAAAAATCATCACACAGATATATTAAAAAAGCGACCTAAATGGGTCGCTTTTTTTATGTTATAATATGTCCTAATTGAAACTAAGCAGGAATTTGCTGGCTCAAACAGTGCAATGTTCCAAATCCCCAAATAAGGTCAATAGCACTCATGCCAATCACTTCTCGATCCGGGAAGCAATCTGCTATAATATTCAATGCAATACGATCCTTACTATCGTTAAATGTGGGTACTAAAACCGTTTTATTCAGAATTAAAAAGTTAGCATAACTTGCTGGAATTTGAATACCATCAAAAATTAACGGCTTAGGCATAGGTAGTATCACAATGTTTGGCGTAGTGCCATTTTCTAGTTTAGACGCCTGTAAACGCTTTAAATTATCCTGTAACACTATGTAATTAGCATCTTCTGGGTTCGATTCTAGCACGGTGATAATGGTATCTTCATTTACAAAACGACATAAGTCATCAATATGGCCATGCGTATCGTCCCCAACAATACCATCTCCAAGCCAAATCACATTGGTAATTCCTAAGTATGTTTTAAACACAGCTTCATAATCTGCTTTAGTGAAGTTTTCATTTCTAACCTGGATAGAAGGATGTAACAAACATTCCTCCGAAGTTAATAAAGTACCTTTCCCGTTAGAATCCATAGCACCGCCTTCTAAAACAACGGGTTTTCCGTTGTGCATTACTTGAACCAAAGGCGCTTTTAAAACTTCTGAAATCACCTTAGGAACACCGCGATCTAATTTATGATTAGGATACTTAGCCCAACCATTAAAATTGAAATTTAATGCGACACGCTCCCCTCCTTTTTTAACGATTATCGGACCAGAATCTCGCATCCAACTTCTGTTTGTCTTATAAACTATATAGCTCACATTATTTAAGTTAGCGTGAGCCATTTCAAGCATCTCATTAACCTTGTCTTGTTGCTTTTTATTTTCAACAACTAAGAACACAGTTTCTACCTGAGCTACTTTTTTTATAAATTCAACGAAAGCCCATTGTATGGCCTGATACTTTCCTGGCCAGTCATTTCCGTTATAAGGAAAACAAAGTAAAACACCTTCTTGATGCTCCCATTCGGCAGGAAATCTAATTGCTTCAGATGCCATAATTAATCAATTGCACGTTTAGTAATATCACCAAAAGCATCGATACGACGGTCTCTAAAAAATGGCCAATTCTGACGAACATTTTCTTGCAAGTCTAAATCGACTTCTGCTATTAAAATTTCTTCTTGATCATGCGATGCTTGAGCTAATATTTCTCCCTGAGGTCCAGCTATAAATGAAGATCCCCAAAACTGAATTCCCGCGGTATCTGGCAAATATTGTTCTAAACCAATACGGTTTGCTGCCGCTACGAATACACCATTAGCAACTGCGTGGCCTTTCATAACATTCATCCAAGCACCATGCTGGTTTTCCCCAAATTCTTCTTTTTCTTGCGGGTGCCAACCAATTGCTGTTGGATAAAATAAAACCTCTGCACCTTTTAAAGCTGTAAGCCGTGCTGCTTCAGGATACCACTGATCCCAACAAATTAACGTTCCTACTTTACCTTTTTTAGTTTGAATAGCTTGAAAGCCTAAGTCACCAGGTGTAAAATAAAATTTTTCATAAAAATGAGGATCGTCTGGAATATGCATTTTTCTATACAATCCAGCTTCGGTACCATCTGTATCTATAATATACGCACTGTTATGATAAATCCCAGCCATACGTTTTTCAAAAAATGGCACGATAATAACAACGCCTAACTCTTTAGCTAAGGCACTAAAGGCTACGAAAGATGTACCGTATAAAGGTTCTGCCAAAGCGAAATTATCTACATCTTCGCTTTGGCAGAAATAATGACTACTGTATAACTCTGGTAAAAGAATAACCTCTGCACCTTTATTTGCAGCATCTCTTACCCAACTTAAACACTTTTTTAAATTGTTTTCAGCAACGTCGTTCAAGTTTAATTGAATAACGGCTATCTTATATTTTTTTACAGACATAACAGTTAAAATTATATCGTAAAAGTAATTATTTTATAAAAGTGAATGACTAAAGATGTTATAAATTAATTACGATTTTAATTTCGTTATATTTTCACTGCTGAAGTACTTTTTCCGTAACCAAAAAGAGACTTTAACTAATAAAATTAACGCCGGCACTTCTACTAATGGTCCAATGACACCCGTAAATGCCTGACCAGAATTTAATCCGAAAACAGCAATCGCAACGGCTATCGCTAATTCAAAATTATTTCCTGCCGCTGTAAATGCAATGGCAGCTGTTTTATCGTAAGTTGCTCCTACGGCTTTACTAATAAAGAATCCGATTAAAAACATTAATGAGAAGTATATTAATAAAGGCACTGCAATGATGACAACATCCATAGGAATTTCAACAATAAGCTCTCCTTTTAACGAAAACATTACAATAATAGTAAACAATAAGGCCACTAAAGTTAATGGAGAAATTGCAGGAATAAATTTAGTATTATACCACGTTTCTCCTTTTAATTTCACTAGAAAAAAGCGACTTAAAAACCCTAAAACAAAGGGAATTCCCAAATAAATGGCGACACTTTCGGCAATGGTAGCAATAGAGATATCGACTATAGCGCCTTCAAATCCAAAAAACGGAGGTAATACAGTAATAAAAATCCAGGCATAAAAACTATAACCAAACACCTGAAAAACACTATTTAAAGCCACTAAACCAGCGCCGTATTCACTACTACCTTCGGCCAAATCGTTCCAAACTAATACCATCGCGATACATCTTGCTAGTCCGATTAAAATTAAACCGACCATATATTCCGGATAATCTCTAAGGAACGTAATGGCTAAGAAAAACATTAAAAACGGTCCGATAATCCAATTTAAAACTAACGAAATGGACAACACCTTAACATCTTTAAATACTTTAGGTAACAACGCATAATTCACTTTAGCTAAAGGTGGATACATCATTAAAATTAGACCAATCGCAATCGGAATATTTGTTGTACCCTGACTGTATGAATTTATAACATCAGGAATTTGAGGAAAGAAATTTCCTAACCCCACACCAATTAACATGGCTAAGAAAATCCATAACGTTAGATAATTATCTAAAAGACTTAATTTTTTAATTGTTGCCATAATTACTTAATTTTTGAAAATACGTAAAACATTTCTTCTGCTATTTGTAAGCTACGTTCATTATATTTTTCGGCTTGTTGGTCTGTACCGTCAAAAGCTTTCGGATCTTCGTAAGTTACAGCAACACGTTCTTGGGCTCCAGCGATAAACGGACAACCTTGATCGGCTTGAGAACACGTCATGATTGCAACAAATCTAGTTTCTGGATTAAACGCATTATCAAAACGTTTAGAAAATCCTACAATTGGAGGCTCGTTATGATCGAATTTTATAGCATATACCGGATTATCTCCATCTGTTATTTTTAAGATATCGAACCCTGAGTTTTCTAAGGTTTCGGCAACCATAGGATACATAGCCGTAGCTTCCGTCCCTCCAGAATAGCAATACACATGCTTAAAATTGTAATAAAAGGCAGCCGTTTGTGCCCAAACTTGAGACAGATGACTGCGTCTTGAATTATGTGTGCAGATAAAATTTAATCGGATCTTTATCTTTTTTGAATGTTTCTCCTGAATAAAATCAATTAGAGGTTGTAATACGTCTTTACGGGCTTCGGATATGTTTGAAAAGTCGAAGTTTTCAATTTGATTGGCAATTTTAGTATTCATAGTTTTAAAGGTGTTAGCAACATCCAGAATTAGGAGCGCATGTATTAGTAGGTTGAGTTAATTGGTTTAAGTTTTTCTTCGGTTTTTCTTGAGGTATACCGCAATTGTCTTTGGCTAAACAATCTGTAAATTTAGTTGTTAACTGAAATACACCTTCTTTAACATCTAAGTCATATTTCTGAATGGTTTCACCTTGGTATTCTACCTCAATCTCTAGATAATCATCTAGTTTTAATAGGCGTTGCGACAACTCTATTATTGAAACTAATTTTTCTGGATGTAAACGGTGATCGTAGTCATTGGCCTCCCACAATTGAAAATTCGCTACAGATTCCGTTCTCACTGTGCCACCACAGTCAATAAAGTTCTTGTCTACTTTTCCTACTTCCGTGACATGAAAATGACTTGGAACTAAGCTCCCGTTTGGTAACTGAAAAGCGATTTGATTTAGGTTTTCTAAATGATTTTTAATATCTAATAATGTCATAATTGAAATTTATTAATTGTAATATTACGATGATTAAGTTTAAATTTTTTTTAACAGCAATCTGAGTTAGAACAAGTTGCTTTTTGATCGAAAAACAGATTTAATTTACTTCGAATCTCATTCCATTTTTCAGTATTAATACAATAACAAATACTAGTCCCTTCTATGGTACCTTGTATAAGTCCTGCATTTTTTAATTCTTTTAAATGCTGAGAAATTGTAGGTTGAGCCAAACCAATTTCCTCGACTAAATCACCACAAACGCAACTATCTGATTTAATTAAGTATTCTAAAATACTTATGCGTGCTGGATGACCTAAAACTTTGGCGATACGCGCAATGTCATTTTGTCTATCCGAAAAAATTTCTGATTTAGTAATCCCCATGATATAATTATTTGTTCATTGCAATATTACGATTAATTATGAATTGCACAAAAAAAAAGATAGCCATTTAACTATCTTTTAATATTGATTATATCAAATCTTATTCTACCAATCGATAGGAAAATAATCTTTTAAAAACTTACCACACCAGTGTTTACCTGTGTTTATGCCATCTATTAACGGATCCATAACACGTGCCGCACCATCTACAATGTCTAATGGAGGTTGAAAATCGTGTTCTTCAACTTTACGTTTAGATAACTCTGCAGGATCCTCGTCGGTAACCCAACCGGTATCTACCGCATTCATAAAAATACCATCTTTCGCTAAAGTCGCTGCCGCAGTATGTGTCATCATGTTTAAAGCGGCTTTGGCCATATTGGTGTGAGGATGACGATCTTCTTTATGGAAACGGTGAAACTTACCTTCCATAGCCGTCACATTTATAATATGTTTTTGTCCCGTATTTTCCTTCTGCATAATAGGTGCTAGGCGGTTACACAAAACAAACGGTGCTACAGCATTTACTAACTGTACTTCGACCATTTCTGTGGTTTCAATTTCACCTAATCGCAAACGCCAGCTGTTGGTTTTACGTAAATCCACTTGTTGCAAATCGACATCCAACTCCCCTTCTGGGAAAACTTCACTTGCTTGTAACGAATTATCGAAACTATACGGTATTTGAGATAATTTAGCAGAAGCTCTTAAACCAATTCCTGGTTCTGGACCATGCCATGTCACAGGCATATTTTTATTGTCTGATGCTGCTTGCGTTAATGTTTTTAATTCGGTAATACAATCGATATGATCTTTTAACAAACCTTGAGCAAATTTAGGTAACTGCTCGATTGGCAACTCTTCGTTAGCCATTAAATGTTTGTAAAAACCAGCTGGACGCCTCACTGTTTGCGCCGCATTATTAATTAAAATATCTAACCTATCGTATTTCTGTTCGATATAATTACAGAAGATTTCTACACTAGGAATATGTCTTAAATCTAATCCGTGTATATGCAATCTATGCCCCCATTCTGTAAAATCACTTTCTTTAGAGAAGCGTAAAGCAGAATCTGCAGGGAATCGCGTAGTGGCCACAACAGTAGCACCAGAACGCAACAACATTAAAGTAATATGATATCCTATTTTTAATCGAGACCCCGTAACCACTGCCACCTGATTTTTTAAATCGGCGGTTTGGAAACGCTTAGCATAATTAAAATCGCCACATTCGGTACACATGGTGTCGTAAAAATGATGCAGTTTAGTATATACCTTTTTACACACATAACAGTTTCTAGGCGATTCTAACTCTAAATCTTTGTCTTCTTTTTTTGTTAGGTCTATTAATTTAGGAGCTACAAAAATAGGGTTTTCACGAGCCGAACGTATTCCTGTTTCCTTACGTGCATGCTTATCGCGCTCAATCATTTTACGCTTAGCTGCTTTTTTCGCATCCTTACGTCTTTTTTGAAACTCGTCTCTATTCGGACGTGTAATTTGTCCGGCCGCTTTCATTAAAGCAATACGTTTTTCTTCAGGGAGTTCGAACAATTGATTTGTGTTGCCTACCAGCTGTTCTAGCATAGCAATACAAACATCTATCTGCTCTTGATTTAACTTTGGGTTTTGTTCTTCAGTATTTTCGTTCATGGACCTAAACTTTAAGCGCGCAAATATAGTTTTAATTTTAGTTGATAACTGAATTTAAACTTCACTAAATACAGTTTTATTACTATTACAAACCACAAGGTGTAAAGCATTGATTTTTAAATCTTGTCAACTTTATTTCTATATATTGGCAGACCAAATATTAGATTTTTTAATGGCTATTCTTTTATTTAATTTAAGTTGAGCGATAACTAATTCCGAAAAATCTTCTGCTTGCTTTTCGTTTTCTTCATTTATATTAGTCAGATTTAACTCATTCGATCCTGATTCAGAATTACCAGGCGTTAATGCAGTAACACGAATATTATATTTTCTAACTTCTTGCATTAATGATTCTGTTAAGCCTAAAACTGCAAATTTGGATGCGGTATATGCACTTGTAGACACATTGCCAGTAAGTCCTGCCGTAGATGAAATATTTACTATATCGCCAGACTTATTATTAATCATATCTTGTAAAAATGCACGAGTTACATAATAAATACCCATGACATTTACTTTAATAATATGTTCCCATTCCTCTGGTTCTAAAGCTAAAAACGAGCCGAATTTTGCAATTCCTGCATTATTAATTAATATATCTATGGTTTTAAACTGATATAAAATAGTTTTTGCCGCGATTTCAATATCTTCCTGAGATGTTACATCTGCTGTAACTGTAATTGCTTCTACCCCTAACTTTCTAACCTTAGTGGCAACATCTTCAATTTCTTTCTCAGACCCTGCTAATAAAGCGATATGTACACCTTCTGCCGCCAACGCTAAAGCCAATGCTTTACCAATACCTTTCCCCGCTCCTGTTATTAATGCACGCTGTCCTTTTAATGATTTCATCTATAAATTAATGTTTTTAATTCCATTCAAATTTAAAAATAATTACAGTTCAAGTAAAACATTTATATAGCGAATGAGTTAAAAAAATATTAGAATGAAGTCGTGAGGCTTCTAAGGCCACTGTAGTTTTGAAAATTATTATTGAACACCTAACCATTTGTCGGTGATAATACATTTTAAACGATTTTATTTAAATTATTTTTAAGAGTTATCCTTCAACAAATCAATTATTTAGGCCGTAAACCTTAAAAACAGTAAAAAATTTAAAAATCTATACATCCAATTTAAGCGTACATATAATAAATCAAAATAGACAATCATGAAAAGAATTTCAATCGGAGTAATTGCATTATGTTTAATGGCCTCTTGTGTTTCAAAAAAGAAATACGTTGCATTAGAACATGAAAATGGCGAAATAAAAAGTCAACTTACAAAAACAACAGTTGCAAAAGAAGAATTAGAAGCTAAGTTTAGCGAAATCCAATCGCGTGTTGATGCGTATAATAATAAAATAAATTCTTTAACTGAAGAAAATGATGCCCAAATGGTAGCTGTTGGGGATGTCGCTGTTATTTCTAACGACACTAAAAAAAGTATGCGTGAAACATTACAACATGTGGATCCAGCCAAATTAAGCGAAGCGAAAACACTTAAAGATTCTATGAATCTTGCAGTATCTTATAATTTACAAAAGTCTTTAGATAACAATGCTTTAAATGAAGACGAAGATATTGCCATTGACATTAACGAAACAGTGGTGATGATCTCGATTTCGGACAAAATGCTATTTAACACAGCAAGTTATAGAGTGAGCAATAAAGCTAACGATATACTTCAAAAATTAGCAGATATTATTAATTCTGAACCAAGTATAGAAGTTATGGTTGAAGGACATACAGACTCAAGAAGTATAAATACTGGAGCTATTAAAGATAACTGGGATTTAAGTGTATTAAGAGCAACATCGGTGGTGCGTAAATTACAAGACGATTATAATGTCGCTCCAGAAAAGATGATTGCTTCTGGACGAAGCAGTTACCATCCATTAGTTGAGAATAATTCTAATGAGAATAGAGCAAAAAACAGAAGAACCCGTATTGTTATTCTACCAAATATTAACAAATTCTTTGCGTTAATGGGCGATATTGAATAATAACATAGCTTGATAATATATAAGAAAGACTGCCTTACGGCGGTCTTTTTTTGTTAAATTGAAAATATGTAAAGCAAAAAATTGAACATTTCGCAATTAAGAAATCCTTAACTTTTCTAAATACGGAATTCAGTGTTTAATACTTTAAATTTCGGGTGTGAAACAGGTAAAACTGAATCACTATTAACAAAAATTAATTTAAATAGTACATATTTTATTTGCGATTTTAATTAACTACCTATAGATATTGCCACTAACCTAATGCAATATACTTTGTCTATTGGTATTAAAAGTGCTCGACAATAATGCAACTTGCCGAACATATTCGGGTTTAGGTTTACCTACATGTTAGCTGCTTTCTTCACTTTTATAGACATGTATTGGTACCTTTTTTTTTTGCAAAAAAAATTAAACATTTGGTTTATATGAAAGAAACTATGTCTCCCTGGAAGCGTTTTATCAATTTATTAAAATTAGATAAAAAGGACATCCGTCAGATATTTTATTACGCAATTTTTGCTGGATTAGTAGCACTAACATTACCGCTTGGTATACAGGCTATAATTAACTTAATTCAAGGAGCTCAAGTATCTTCTTCTTGGATTGTATTGGTAGTTCTAGTAACCTTAGGTGTCGCATTCCAAGGTATTTTGCAACTGATGCAAATGCGAATTTTAGAATCTATTCAGCAAAAAATATTTACCCGAGCATCTTTCGAATTCACATACAGATTTCCTAAAATAAAAATGAAGGAACTCTATAACGACTACCCACCAGAATTAGCTAATCGCTTTTTCGATATTTTAATGATTCAAAAAGGGTTATCTAAAATTTTAATCGATTTTCCTGCGGCCGCACTTCAGATTATATTCGGACTTATATTGTTATCGTTTTATCATGCCTTTTTTATCCTGTACGGTTTATTACTAGTACTTTTAATATACATAGTATTTCGATTTACAGCAGAAAAAGGATTACAGACTAGTTTATTAGAATCTAAAAACAAGTATAAAGTTGCACACTGGATTCAGGAAGTTTCGCGATCGTTAACGAGTTTTAAATTATCGGGAAAAACGACATTATCTATGGATAAAAATGATTATTTAACAACTAAATATTTAGATGCTAGAGAAGATCATTTTAAAATCTTAGTGGTTCAATTTATGCAACTTATCGGATTTAAAGTATTGGTAACCGCGGGTTTACTTAGTATTGGAGGTTTACTAGTAATAAATCAGCAAATGAATATTGGTCAATTTGTTGCTGCAGAAATCATTATCTTATTAGTAATCTCGTCTGTAGAGAAATTAATCCATGGTTTAGAATCTTTTTACGATGTACTTACCTCTTTAGAGAAAATTGGACAAGTAGTAGATAAAGAATTAGAACCACAATCTGGAGAAGATCCTTTTAAAGTAGAACGCGATTTACATATCGAGTTGGATAAATTAACCTATCGTGACCCAACTAATTATAAGGTTTTAAGTCAGATTTCTTTTACCATAAACAAAGGAGATCGTATTCTTTTAGACGGAAAATCTGGGGCAGGAAAAACCACCTTATTAAAGATATTGTCGGGCTTACTAACCTCTACTTATGGTGGTTTCTATGTTAACGACATTTCCATGATTGGAATTTGGCCCAATAAATACAGAGCTGGTGTTGGTCAGGTCTTACCTTCTCAATTACCTTTTGAAGGTACTATTTTAGAGAACATAACATTTGGAAGAACAGATGTATCTCAAGAACACCTTCACGAAGTTTTAAAAAATACAGGCTTATTATCTTTTATAAAAACACAACCTAATGGTATTGGTTCTAAGCTAGATCCAGAAGGGCAGCAAATACCATTCACCGTATCTAAACGTATTTTACTAGCTAGAGCGATTGTGCACCAACCTAAACTATTGTTACTAAAAGATCCTTTAGAATATTTCGAGAATAACGAAGCCGAAGAATTAATTAAATATTTAACTGGAAAAGACAGACCTTGGGCACTTGTGGTTTCTAGTCAGAATGTGCACTGGTGGACCTATTGTAATAAAACCTTAGAAATATCTGATGGACAAATAATTAATAACGCGAATATATAATGCTAAACATATCAAAAAATCAGCTTAATAAAAAAGTGTCCTTAACCCAATTTAAGGCCTATAAAAAAGCATTTTCGGCTAAAGGTAGTAAGGTGTTTAATAAATTATTGACCATTTTTTCTATAATTATAATTATCACGTTATTCTTACCATGGACGCAAAATGTTAGAGGTCGTGGATTTGTTACCACTTTAACGCCAGACCAAAGACCGCAAACCATTCAATCTCCTATTCCTGGACGTATTGAAAAATGGCATGTTACAGAAGGTCAATTTGTTAAAAAAGGGGATACGATTTTACACATTTCTGAAATTAAAAATGAATATCAAGATCCGAATTTAGTCGCTAGAACTAATGTACAAAGAGACGCTAAAAGCAAGTCGGTATTATCTTATATAGAAAAAGTAAGTGCTTTAGAAGGACAAATTGTTGCGTTAAAAAATGAAGAGCAATTAAAATTATCCCAGGCGAAAAACAAACTCGAACAAGCCCGCTTTAAAGTGGTAAGTGACAGTATGGATCTAGAAGCCATAAAAAACAATTTAAAAATTACGGAAGGTCAATATATTCGAACGCAAACCTTACAGGACGAAGGTTTAAAATCGGTTAAAGATGTTGAAGCCACTCGTGTAAAACTTCAAGAATCTCAAGCCAAACTAATAGCCGCAGAGAATAAATTACTGACTAGTGAAAACAACATTATAAATGCGCGTATTGAAATTAGTAGAATTAGTGCGGAGTATGCCGATAAAATTGCAAAGGCCAACAGTGATAAGTTCACGGCCGAAACAAATCGATACGATGCCGAAGCTCAGGTGTCTAAGCTAGAGAGCCAATCTACAAATTACCAAATGCGTAGCGATATGTACTTTATTAAAGCACCTCAAGACGGTTATATTACTAAAGCTATAAAAGGCGGTATTGGAGAAACATTTAAGGAAGGCGAACAGATTGTTGGGATTATGCCTGCAAACTATCAGCACGCTGTAGAAACCTATATAAATCCTATCGATTTACCTTTATTACACATCTCGGACGAAGTGCGTATTCAATTTGATGGTTGGCCATCTATTTTCTTTAGCGGCTGGCCTAATACTTCCCACGGAACTTTTGCAGGAAAAGTAGTGGCTATAGAATCTTTTATAAGTCCTAACGGAAAGTTTAGAGTTCTAATTGCACCATTATCAGATGAGCATCCTTGGCCAGAAAAAGTAAGTGTTGGTTCGGGTGCAAATACGTTTGCCCTTTTAGAAGATGTACCGATCTGGTTCGAATTATGGAGAAACTTAAATGGTTTCCCTCCTAACTACTATCAACCAGAACAAACAGCAAGCAAAAAAGGCAGTAAAAAATGAAAGTAAGACTATTCATATTAACTTTAATATCTATACATACATTTGCGTTGTCCGCACATGGACAAAATCCTTTAGATCCTGAAATTTTATCTTTCGAAGAGTACTTGGGATATGTAAAGAAGTATCATCCAGTGATGAAACAAGCCGATATTACTTTAAGTTCGGGTGAAGCAAACCTGCTTAAGGCACGCGGTGGATTTGATCCTAAAATTGAAGTAGACTATAGTCGAAAGAAATTTAAAGGCACTGAATATTACGATGTGTTTTATTCCACTTTTAAAATTCCGACATGGTACGGGATTGAATTTAAAGCCAATTACGAAAATAATACGGGGTATTATTTAGACCCTAGCTTAACGGTTCCTGAAGACGGATTATACAGTGCAGGTGTCTCCTTTTCTTTAGCTCAAGGATTATTAATTGATGAGCGTATGGCGACTTTAAAAAAGGCCAAATATTTTAAGGAACAAACGGTAGCAGAACGAAATTTACTTATTAACGATGTGTTGTTTGAAGCTAGTAAAGCGTATTTTAATTGGTTTCAAGCAAATAGAGAACATCAAATTTATGAGTCGTTTTTAGAAAATGCTAAAACCCGTTTAAATGCCATAGAAAGTAGTGTGGAAGCAGGAGATTTAGCTGCCATAGATATTACAGAAGCTAGAATTATTTATTCGGATAGACAATTAGGTTTGGAAGTTGCCCATTTAAATATGGAAAAAGCAAGATTAGAGCTTAGTAACTTTTTATGGATAAACGATATTCCTATGGAAGTACAATCGGATGTTTTACCTACTTCACCCGATATAGAAAACCTGAAAGCTTTGTTACTTATAGAAGATTTAGATAATAATGAAGAGCTATTAGATTTGCATCCAAAAGTAATGAGTTTAGATGCCAAAATCGGACAGTTGGATATCGATAAATTCTATAAAAAAACGAAATTACTTCCAAAATTAGATTTGCAATATAATTTTTTAACGCAAGATGCAGAGCGATTAGATTCTTTTAATACTGCAAATTATAAGGCATATGTAAATTTTAGTATGCCAATCTTTTTACGAAAAGAACGAGGAGATTTAGAACTTGCCAATTTAAAATTACGAGATGCTAAATTAGATCGAATGAGTGCGGTGTTAAATATAAAAAATAAAGCGGCAGCGATTGAAGTCGAAATAAGCTCCCTTCAAACGCAAAACGAATTGGTAAAAAACATGGTGAACGATTACAAGGCTATGGTGAAAGCGGAAGAACGTAAATTCGCTATGGGAGACAGTTCGTTATTCCTTATAAATTCTCGTGAACAAAAGTTAATCGATGCCCAATTAAAAGAAAACAGTTTACAAACGAAACACTTAACAGCTATTGCCAAACTGTATAACAGTTTAGGATTATCAATATAATGAAGCACTAAATTGATAGTTAAAATATAGGATTTCATATAAAATATAAAGCAACATACTTCTCCTTTAGTATATTTGCAAAAATTAAAATATCTTATGAATTCACTATTAAAATCGCTACGTATTATTGGCTTCTTAGAAGGAATTTCTTACATCCTTTTATTGGGTATTGCTGTACCTATAAAATATCTTTTTCACGATCCGCAGTATGTAAAACTTTTAGGAATGCCTCATGGTATATTATTTGTGGGCTATGTTGTATTAGCCATATTAGTTGGAATAGAATTAAAATGGAGTCTTAAAACCATAGCTCTTGTTTTATTAGCGTCCTTAGTCCCTTTCGGAACTTTTATTGCAGATTCTAAATATTTTAAACCCGCTTCATAAATGCGAAAATTCACACATTTTTTTTACGATTATTTTATACAACTCAATCTTTCCGAGAACTCAGCGACATACTTAAATATGCTTGCTTTATTGGTTTTATTGGTTTTGTTTATAATTATAGCAGATATTGTTGCTAGAAGAATTCTACTTCAAGCGTTTTCTACATTTGCAGCAAAATCTAAAACTAAGTTCGACGATTTATTAGTTAACCACCAGGTTCCTAAAAACGTTGCTCATGTTGTTCCTTTAATTATCGCTTTAAAATGCATACCCATTGTATTTGCTGACTTCTCTGCTTTTGAAAGCATTGTAGAATTACTCTTAAAATTATACTGTGTTGTATTGGTGCTTTGGATTATTAGAAGCATACTAAACACCTTAGAATCTTTTTTTAAAACACTTCCAAGACTTCGAGATAAACCTATAGATAGCTATATACAAGTTCTTATGCTATTTTTATGGTTAATTGGCGTTGGTTTAATTTTTGTAATGCTTACAGGAATTGATATCAAAACCTTTTTTACCACTTTGGGAGCGGCATCGGCCATATTGTTATTAATTTTTAAAGATACCATTATGGGATTTGTAGCGAGTATACAGGTCGCTATTAACGATACAGTAAGAATTGGAGACTGGATAACGATGGAAAAATTTGGTGCGGACGGAACGGTTATTGAAATTAACTTAAATACACTTCAAGTTCAGAATTTTGATATGACTATCACTAATATTCCTACTTATGCTTTAATTACAGAATCTTTTAAAAATTGGAGAGGAATGAGTAATTCAGGCGGAAGACGAATTAAGCGTGCGCTTATTATTAAAGCAAAAAGTGTGCATTATTTAACTGATGAACAAATAAATGAATTGAAAAAAATTCAGCTACTAACAGATTATTTAACGCAACGACAAGACGATATTAATAGTTATAATACAAATAACAAGATTGACAAGTCTGTATTAATTAACGGCCGTAACATGACTAATTTGGGAGTATTCAGAAAATATATACAAAGTTATATTGAAAGTCATTCTGCTATTAATAAAGACATGACGATAATGACTAGACAATTAGCGCCTACGTCCCAAGGTTTACCCTTAGAAATTTATGCTTTTAGTAGCGATAAGCGATGGCAAAATTACGAGTATATCATGTCCGATATATTCGATCACAGTTTAGCTGCCATTCCTTATTTTGATTTAGAAATTTATGAGTTCTCCAATTATTCTCCAGAACAGGAATAATATAAGGTGAATTTAGATGACATATGATATAGTAATAAAAAAGTCGAGCATAATGCTCGACTTTTTTCATGCTATTGTATTTGTAGTTGAAGTCTAATTTGCTTGTGCTTTAGCATCTTCAATCATTTCTTTATTTGCAGAAACTCCAATCTCAACACGACGGTTTTTAGAACGGCCCTCTGAAGTGTTATTATCAAATCTAGGCTTTGTTTCTCCATACGCATTAACATCAAAACGATCGCCTGTTACCCCTTTACTTTGTAAATAAGTAACAACAGATTGTGCTCTTTTTTTAGACAACGTCATATTATAATCGTCGTTCCCTGTATTATCTGTATGTCCTTCAACTAATAAGTTTGTGTCAGGAAATTCAATGAATACTTCGGCAATAGCATCTAAATTTTCTTTAGCCGCCGCTGTTAAATCTGCTTTATTGGTAGCGAAAGTAACACCACTCTTATCGTCAAAAACAATTTGAATACCTTCACCTACACGGTTTACTTCTGCACCTGGTAAAGCTTCTTCAATTTTATCGGCTTGTTTATCCATTGTGTGACCAATAACTCCTCCGGCTGCACCACCAACAGCTGCTCCAATTAAAGCACCTGTAACGTTACCTCCAATTAGTCCACCAATTAAGGCACCTCCAGCAACACCAATTCCTGCTCCTTTTTGAGTATCGTTTGCATTTTTAATAGCGTCGCAACTCACAAATGTAAATGAAAACATTAGTGCTAAAGCGAGTAATATACTTGTTGATTTTTTCATGTGTATTTGGTTTTTTATAATAAATTATTACATTTCAATGCTGTCTGAAGTCTTGTTAAATGTTAAAATAACATCAAATGGATTCCCTTCATATTCAGACGGTACTTTAAGAATCATCATATTTTCACTAATTTCCTGAATCGTTCCGCGGTAACCAGATTTTACATTTTTAGCCTTAACATCGTCTCCTACGTATTTAAACTGAAACTGAGTAAACCCGTCTGCCGATTCTAAAAACGACCAATGAATAGTTTGTGTATAGGCTTCGCAAATCGAACTATTTACATTGGTAGAGAATTTACCTGATCCGTTATTAGGAATAAACACCCATTCTCCGCCTTTAAAGCAAGAAGAGTCTGCTAAATCAAATAAAAATGCTTTGTAAAGTCCTTTATCTCCAACAAATTTAATATTAGAAACTTCCCATGTCCCTTTTAACATTTTCTTGCTTGGTTGCTTTGCTGCAGTAGATTTCGTTCCCGAGCATGACATCACGATAAGCGCTAAAGTCATGTAAATTAATTTTTTCATATTTAAAGTGGTTATTTATTAATTAATACTAATTTAATATTTTTAGTACAGAATTTTATAATTTTATTCAATATTTAATGTAATTATTGATTACTCAATCGATCTTTAACAAACTCAATTTCTGTTTTACCGTGTGGTTTAGGTTTTCCATCTTCCCCTAAGTTTACCATGATAATATTATCGACATGAATAATAGCTTCTCTAGTCATTTTATTTCGTACTTCACAAAAAAGCGTTAACGATGTTTTTCCAAATTTTTCTACGCGTATACCTATTTCAACAATATCACCTTGCTTAGCAGAACTTAAAAAGTTTATTTCAGACATATACTTAGTCACCACCTTGCTGTTTTCTAATTGAATAATCGAATATAATGCAGCTTCTTCATCAATCCAGGCTAATAACTTACCTCCAAATAATGTTCCGTTAGCATTTAAATCTTCTGGTTTTACCCATTTTCTGGTATGAAATCTCATAAATAATATTTTTTTGGGTAAAGGTAAATTAATAATTGTTCATAACAAGGTTAACAAGTAATGGCGTTAATAAAAAATTCAAGTGGGATAATTAATAATTTTAAGAAAAATGTTTAAAATTATGACTACAAGACACAACACTATTACAGCTATGCGACCAGCCACATCTTATGGAACCCTTAGCGAAAACATGAGTAGTGACGAACGTTTTCAAAACGAAACATTACGGCCTGTTATTAAATTTCAAAAGGACCTATTTATTGAAGTCTTAAGAAACTACATTACAAAACACAAAAGTATGTTCTATGATTTAAGCACACCAAAAAAGGTTATTTTCATAGAAAATGCCATTCAGAAAGACATTAAATTTAGAAACTCTATTAAGGGTATGATTATCGGCCAGTTTACCGTTGATGAATACTTGACTTATATTAAAAACTCCTCAGCACTCAATAAACGTATGATGAACATAGTAAAAGATCAACTTGTTAGCAATATTCAAATTTTAGATGCTCCACTAGCTAGTGCTGTTTAACACCTAATTATCTTTAATTATATGAGTGATTCTCCATTTATATTTGTGGTTAATACATCACTCATATAATTAAAATAAGGTCTAATGGTTTTAAAATCATTATTTACCTTTTTTAGAAAATCAGGATCTAAAACCTCTTGATCTGTGTACTTTTTAGAAAAGATAAATTGCTTCTTTCTAATGAGATCAATATCGGGATGATTTTTATAGAATCCTTTTGGAGCAGTTTTTAGCTCCTCGCCCTCTATATTTCCCCAAGTCGATTTAAATTTTTTGTCTCCCATAATATCTCTCATCTCTTGGGCATCGACTTCAAATTCTTTTCTTATTCTTAGTAAATCTTCTTTAGACGGATCCCAAAACCCAGTAGCTATAAAAGATTGATTATTTGGCTTAATTTGTAAATAATAACCACCTCTTAAACTTGGTTTAGCTCTGTGAATAGAGCCACCAAAATGTGTTTTGTAGGGTGTTTTATTTTTAGAAAATCTAACGTCTCTATAAATTCTGAAGATTTTTACAGCATCGACATCATCGTGTGTTTTTAATAACGTAAATAGTGCATTATAAGCTTCCTTTATCTCTTTTTCTACAGCTCTAAATTCAGATTTATGCTCTTGAAACCATATTCTATCGTTATTTTGCTCTAATTCAGTTAAATAATCAAGTACACGTTTAGAAATCATATCATACATTTTTGTGAGGCTAAAGATATAAAAAAGCCCTAGTAAACTAGGGCTATAGCAAATTAAACAAGCTACTTTTATTTTATTAAAGTATATACTTTAGATACAATTTCATTCGAATTTTTATCGAACTGTTGTACTATAAAGTTTCCTTTTTCGTCAAAATAACCAATTCCGGTTTTTCCATTATCGTTCATAACAAACTGGGTAGAATCGGCATCAGACTGTTCTACTTTTGTAGGTGTATTACTAGTCGAATCGGTGATTAAAAATCCGTTTTCATGGATATCAAATTGACACATTTTCCCATCCAATTCGTATTGCATAGATTTTCTATCAGATGTAAACGGTGTATTATTATTTACTCTAACAGTCTCAGTAACTTGAGCTGGTGTATCTACACGACTCTGATTAATCTTGTTTTTATCGCCTTCGGCGAGTTTAACATCCTGCTCCGTTCTTTTCTGATATTCTACTGTATTCTTTTTAATTTCACTCCCATTATTAATAGTTGTTATTACCTTTTTAGATTCGACAGTAACATCTTTCTTGGGATCGGTTTGGGCGTTTACTGTATACATAAACAGTAATGCCACCACTATATAAATTGATTTCATAATTTTAATTTTTAAGATTATAAATAAATTTTAAGTCGTCGTATTTACTTCATAACACCTTTTAAAAGTGATAGTACAAAAAGTACTAGAAAAACGAAAAATAAAATTTTTGCAATTCCGGCCGACGCACCTGCAATGCCTCCAAATCCTAAAACTCCTGCGATAATTGCTATAATGATAAATGTGATAGTCCAACGTAACATAATTTTAATTTTTTAAATGATTAATATTATTTTACTGTAAAATTAAATGTTTTATACAGTGTAGGAGTTCTCTAACACTTTTTATATTGACTCTATACAAAGCGCCTTAAAAATGATAGCACCGTCTATTATTACTGTAATTTTATAAAAATGTAGTGTGGAGAAGAAATCTAATTACCACTAGAACTCGGTTGATTGCTGAAGAATGCATGGCTAAAAAATAAGGTTAGCACATATTTATATTAGACGTATAAATTTACGTTGTCGTTTCATATTCGACAGCATTTAAGACTAGGCCTGAAGCTGGAGCAATGTAGTCCATAACTTCTGTGCTTTCGGCCTTAAGGCTTTCTTTAATATAATCTAAAGTGATCTCATTTTTACCTAGTTTAATAAGTGCCCCCATCATTAAACGAATTTGGTTTCGCATAAAACCTTTGCCTTTAACACGCAACATATAAGACTGCTCCGGAAAGAAGCTTGCCGTGAAAATTGTGTTTTCAACCAATTCGCAAGTATCTATTTCACGATTAAAAACTCCCTTTTCTGAAGGTTTATAGCAGTAAGTTTTAAAATTATGAGCGCCTTCAAAAAGCTTAGCTCCTATTTTCATTTTTTCGATATCCAGCGGATCTAAAATGGTGGTCATTAACGGCGCACAAAACGGATGGTATTTAGCACCATGAGCAAATACATAAACGTATTCTTTCATTTTAGACGCATTAATCACGTTAAAATCCTTATCGACTTCAGTAATGGACAATGCTCTTAAATCCTGAGGTAAGTTGTAATTAAAGAGTTCTAAAAAGGCTACTTCATCTTCAATTTTATCTTCTAAAAACAATTCAAAAGCACCTTGTTGCGCAGACACCATAGCATCTGTTCTTCCTGAACCCAAGGTTTTAAACGGTTTTCCATCCATGATATAACGCATGGTTTTATCAATCATAAGATGTACCGTTTTTAGCTTAGGCTGTTTTTGCCAGCCATGAAAACGATAACCTAAATACTGAATTTCGATAAGATAAAAATAACGTTTATTCAACTGAAAATGTTTTTATATAAGGACACGCAAGTAACCGATTTTAATAGACTTCTCAAAAAAATCACTACTTTTAACCTGATTAAATTTACAAATTATATTGATTTATGAGTAACGAAACTAAACTCCCTATTTGGTATTGGATTGTAACCGGATTTTATTTACTCTGGAATGCTTTGGGCGTGCAACAGTATTTTATACAAGCTAATAACACCGAGGCTTTTAGGTCGCAATATACCGAAGCCCAGTTACAAGAAATTGCACAAATGCCAACCTGGGTTATGCGCGCATATGCGGTTGCAGTAATGTGCGGTTTTCTTGCCAGTATATTATTAATGGTTCGTAAACGTTTCGCATATCCTATGGCACTTACATCTTTAGTGGCCGTAATTGCCCAAATGGGGTATTTGTTTTATGTAGTAAAACCTGCTAATGTAATTATGCCAATTTTAGTTTTAGTATTCGCAGTTGGCTTACTATTCTTTTCTAAGTATTCTAAATCTAAAAATTGGCTGGTCTAATAACCAAATCAACATATATAAAAAAGGAGAATTTAGCGCGCTAGATTCTCCTTCTTTATAATTTCTATTTTTCTCTTCCTTTTAATACGTCGATAACATCTTTTATTTCGAAACCTTTGGCTTGAAGTAAAATTAAATAATGAAATAACAAATCGGCACTTTCATTCAAGAACAAATTATCGTCGTTATCTTTTGCTTCAATAACAACTTCTACCGCTTCCTCTCCTACTTTCTGTGCAATTTTATTGATTCCTTTTTCAAACAACGAAGACACATACGATTTTGAAGCATCCGAATTTAATCGTCTGTCTTTAATCACTTCTTCTAAATGTGAAATAAATCCGTACAATTCTTGATTTGGTTCTCCCCAACACGTATCCGTTCCTTTATGGCATGTTGGTCCTTTAGGAAGTACAGAAACTAATAATGTATCGTTATCGCAATCTAATTTAATATCAACTAAATTTAGGACATTTCCACTTTCTTCACCTTTAGTCCATAAACGATTTTTAGTTCTGCTAAAAAAAGTAACTAATTTAGTTGCTTTGGTTTTCTCTAGTGCTTCGGCATTCATATATCCTAACATCAACACTTGCTTTGTTGAAGCGTCTTGTACGATAGCTGGCACTAATCCGTCGTTATTTTTATTGAAATCTATATTCATTACTCTTATTTTGAATCGTAAAATATTACAATCTTACGGCTATATTATTATTCTTTAATTCGTCTTTTAATTCTGAAATAGGAATTTCCCCAAAGTGAAATACGCTTGCGGCAAGTGCGGCATCTGCCTTTCCATCCTTAAACGTATCTACAAAATGTTGCATGGTTCCTGCACCTCCCGAAGCAATAATTGGAATATTTAACATACCCGACAATTTTGCTAAGGCCTCGTTTGCGAAACCGTTTTTAGTGCCATCGTGATTCATCGAAGTGAATAAAATTTCACCAGCACCTAATGCTTCCACTTGCTTTGCCCATTCAAATAAATCGATATCGGTTGGAATGCTTCCTCCTGCCAAATGTACTTTCCATTGTCCGTTTACTTCTTTAGCGTCAATTGCCACAACCACACACTGACTTCCGAATTTTTCGGCCAATTCCTTAACCAATTCAGGGCGCTTTACAGCCGAAGAGTTAATAGACACTTTATCTGCCCCACACTGTAATAAAGCATCGACATGTTCTATTGAAGAAATACCACCTCCAACTGTAAAGGGAATATTCACTTGTTCTGCAACATGCAATACCATATCTAATGTTGTTCCTCTACCTTCTAAAGTTGCCGAGATATCTAAAAACACCAACTCGTCTGCACCTTTTAAAGCATATTGTTTTGCCAATTCTACCGGATCACCAGCATCAATTAAATCGACAAAATTTACACCTTTTACAGTTCTTCCATTTTTAATATCCAAACAAGGGATAATTCGTTTTGTAAGCATATTAATTTATTGAGAGTTTACAACCAGTTTTTCTAAATCCTTCATACTGATTTTGTTTTCGTAAATCGCTTTACCGATAATCACACCTTCGCATCCTAATTCATTTAATTTTGGTAATTCTTCTTTACAAGAAATTCCACCTGAAGCAATTAGTTTGATGTTTGGATTTTCGGCAATAATCTTTTTATATAAATCGAACGATGGGCCTTCTAGCATACCATCTTTAGAGATATCGGTACAAATTACATACTGAATACCTTTACTCATGTAGCCTTTTATAAACGGAGTAACTTCTAAACTACTTTCCTCCAACCAACCACTAATGGCCACTTTTTCGTTTTTAGCATCGGCACCCAGAATAATTTTCTGACTTCCGTATTTTTGAATCCAGCTTTCAAACATCTTACTGTCTTTTACAGCAATACTACCGCCAGTAATTTGTTTAGCTCCAGAACTAAAAGCAATATGTAAGTCTTCGTTTGTTTTTAAACCACCTCCAAAATCAACTTTTAAGTTTGTTTTTGAAGCAATTTGGTCTAAAACCTTATAGTTTATAATTGTACTTGCTTTAGCACCATCTAAATCTACTAAGTGTAAATACTCTACCCCTGCATCTTCAAAACTCTTAGCTACTTCTAATGGATTTTCGTTATATATTTTCTTAGTATCGTAATCTCCTTTAGTTAAACGGACGCATTTTCCGTCTATAATATCTATGGCTGGTATAATTCTCATTAGTTACGTATTAATCAGTTTATGATTCTAGATTTAAAAAATTCTCAAGCAATTTAGCGCCTGCAATACTGCTTTTTTCTGGATGAAATTGCACACCATAAAAGTTGTTATGTTTTACAGCTGTTGTATAGTTTCCATTATAATTGGTTGTTGCAATGGCCTCTTTACAATCTTCTGCATAATAGCTATGCACTAAATACATATAAGATTCTTCAGGAATATCTTTAAATAAATCGGACTTTAAATTAGTAATGGTATTCCATCCCATTTGCGGTACTTTTACCGTATTGGAGAAACGTTTTACATCGACTTGAAAAATCCCTAATCCTTTCGTGTTTCCTTCTTCAGTAGTTTTACACATTAATTGCATCCCTAAACAAATTCCTAAAACAGGTTGTGTTAACGTCGGAATTAATTTGTCTAACTTACTATTTTTAAGCATTTTTAAAGCGGAACTCGCCTCACCAACACCAGGAAAAATAACACGATCTGCTTTTCTAATCGTTTCAGGATCGTTAGACAGTATTGCATCTATACCTAAACGCTTAAATGCAAACTGAATACTTTTAATATTCCCGGCACCATAATCTATAATTACAACAGATTGGGCCCCTTCTAACTTCCCCGGAGGGGAAGAACTCTCACTCGTATGTTTTAAATTTTCTTTATCTGAACTCATATACTTTAAATTACAACCTTAAATTATTCAAATAAGGCTATTTTTCATACCAACTAACACAAGAGTGTCTCTTCCCTTCGGGAAGACTAAGATGGGCTTTACAACATCCCTTTAGTTGATGGTAAAATCATTTTTTCTACATCGCGCTTTACTGCCATTTTAATTGCTTTTGCAAATGCCTTAAAAATAGCTTCAATTTTATGATGCTCGTTAGTCCCTTCCGCTTTTATGTTTAGATTACATTTAGCACCGTCGGTAAACGATTTAAAGAAATGATAAAACATTTCTGTTGGCATTTTACCAACCATTTCACGTTTAAAATTGGCTTCCCAAACCAACCAGTTTCTACCTCCAAAATCGATGCCAGCAGAAGCTAAACAATCGTCCATTGGTAAATAAAAACCGTAGCGTTCTATTCCTAATTTGTTTCCTAAAACGGTATTGAATAACTCGCCTAAAGCAATAGCTGTATCTTCAATAGTATGATGCTCGTCAACTTCTAAATCACCATCCACTTTTATATTTAAATCTAACTGTCCATGACGTGCAATTTGATCTAGCATATGATCGAAAAATGCGATTCCTGTTTCAATATTGCTTTTACCAGTTCCGTCTAAATTTAAATCAATTTTAATTTTAGTTTCGTTGGTATTTCTTTCAATACTTCCAGTACGATCCTCTACTTTTAAATGTTTATAAATGGCTTCCCAATCGTTAGATTCTAAGCTAATAAAATCATTTAAAGCGTCACGTTTAACGGTAATTTCATCTGTGCCAAGATTTGTATTATCGTTAATAAAAATCCCTTTAGACCCTAAGTTTTTTGCTAATTCAATATCGGTTAAACGATCACCAATAACATACGAATTTTCTAAATCGTAAGCTTCAGAAAAATATTTAGTTAATAAGCCTGTATTAGGTTTACGTGTAGGTGCATTGTCTTTTGCAAAGGTTCTATCGATAAATTGCTCTTTAAATTCTACACCTTCATTTTTAAAGGCTTCAAGAATAAAATTATGAACAGGCCAAAATGTATCTTCAGGATATACGTCTGTTCCTAAACCATCTTGGTTTGTAATCATTACGATTTCATAGTCCAATTCTTTCGCAATTTTACTTAAATATTGAAAGACTTTAGGATAGAATTCTAACTTCTCGAAACTATCAATTTGTTCGTCGGCAGGTTCTCTAATAATCGTTCCATCACGATCTATAAATAGTACTTTTTGTTTCATTGTAACTTGGTAAGTGCGGTGATTAGCGTTTTATTTTCTGATGGTGTTCCAACGGTTAAACGTAAACAATTTTCGCATAACGGTTGCGTTGTTCGGTTACGAACTACAACACCTTCTTTTATTAATTGATTATAGCGTTTAGTGGCGTCGTCTACTTTTACGAGTACGAAATTAGTATCTGACGGATATATTTTTTCGACATAAGCAATAGATTTTAATTCTGAAATTAAACGACTACGCTCAATTAAAATAGAATCAATTTCATCACTAATAACATCGGTTTGTTTTAATAACTCTACCGCTTTATTTTGCGTTAACACATTAATATTATACGGCGGTTTAATTGTATTTAAAACTTTTATAATTTCTTCTGAAGCATAACACAGTCCCAATCTTATTCCCGCCATACCATACGCTTTAGATAAAGTTTGGGTAATGACTAAGTTTGGAAATTCACTTAAGCGATCTAACCAACTGTCTTGATTAGAAAAATCGATGTAAGCTTCATCTATAACTACAATACCTTCAAATTTCTTTAATAAGGCTTCTACTTCGTGGTCCTTAAAACTATTTCCTGACGGATTGTTAGGCGAACATAAAAACAATATTTTACTATTTGCATCGGCTACTTTTAAAATCTGATCCCCTTCTGGTTGAAAATCTTCAGACAATAAAACCTTTCTTGTTTCTACAGCGTTTAAATTTGCCAACACCTCGTACATCCCGTAGGTTGGAGGTAAAATAATGATGTTATCTTTATTAGGTTCGCAAAATGCTCGTACCAATAAATCTAACACTTCGTCGCTTCCGTTACCTAATAAAATATTAGATTTTGAAACGTTTTTAATTTCAGATAAAATGTCCTTTACCGCGTTTTGTTGCGGATCTGGATAACGATTTACACCATTATTAAACGGATTTTCGTTTGCATCTATAAACACCATATTACTGGTTTCTTCTTGAAATTCGTCTCTAGCAGAAGAATATGCTTTTAGTGCTTTTATGGAAGGTCTTAAAAGATCTTGTACAGTTGCCATTAGTTTTTATTTAAATCGTTTAATCGTAAAGTCACCGCATTTTTGTGTGCTTCTAACCCTTCGGCAGCCGCCATTTTTTCAATAATCGGACCTAAATCTAATAAACCTTTATCTGTTATTTTCTGAAATGTGATACTCTTTAAAAAACTATCTAAATTAACACCAGAATATGCTTTACAAAATCCGTTTGTTGGTAATGTATGATTGGTTCCCGAAGCGTAATCTCCGGCACTTTCAGGTGTGTAATTCCCGATAAATACAGAACCTGCATTTCGAATTCCATTTACAAACAGGTCTTCGTTTTTAGAACAAATAATAAAGTGTTCTGGTGCATATTCATTTATTAAATCTAAAGCAATCTCGTCGTTTTCGACTAAAATTAACTTAGAATTCGCGATGGCTTTCTTTGCAATATCGTGTCGTGGTAATTGTTCTATTTGATCATCTACGGCTTTCAATACATCGTCTATCATGGTTTTAGAAGTAGATACTAAAATCACCTGACTATCTGCCCCATGTTCTGCTTGACTTAATAAATCTGAAGCCACAAAAGCCGGATTTGCACTATCGTCTGCAACTACTAACAATTCGCTTGGTCCTGCAGGCATATCGATAGCGACACCGTATTTAGTAGCCAATTGCTTAGCAACCGTTACAAACTGATTTCCTGGACCGAAAATTTTATAAACTTGAGGTATGTTTTCCGTACCAAACGTTAAGCCGGCAATGGCTTGAATCCCTCCTACTTTAATAATTTTTGAAACCCCACATAAATCGGCAGCAAATAAAATTTCGTTTGCAATTTTACCTGAAGCATTTGGTGGCGAACATAAAACGATTTCACTACAACCTGCAATTTTTGCAGGAATAGCTAACATTAAAACGGTAGAAAACAAAGGCGCTGTTCCTCCTGGAATATATAAACCAATTTTTTCTATTGCTCGTTTTTCTTGCCAGCAGTGCACTCCTGCCATAGTTTCAACTTCTACTTTAGAGGTTTTTTGAGCGGCATGAAAACGTTCAATATTTTTATAAGCTATCGTTATCGCATCTTTTAAATCTGCTGATACTTGACTTTTTGCAAATTCAATTTCATCCGAGCTCACTAAATTAGTATCTAAAGTCACGCCGTCGAAACGCTCAGTGTATTTTGCTATAGCTTTATCCCCATTCTGTTTTACATCATCAAAAATCTGAGTAACCGTATTTTCAATGTCATTTACAGTTTGCGTAGGACGTTGTAAAATGTCTGACCAATCTGCTTTATTGGGATTTTCAATAATTTTCATTGTATGTTTCTTTAATTATAAAACCATATTATCGATAGGACAAACTAGAATACCTTCTGCGCCATGTCCTTTAAGTTCGTCGATAATTTCCCAAAATTTATTTTTGTCGATTACAGTGTGAACAGAGCTCCATCCTTCTTGTGCTAAAGGTAATACTGTTGGGCTTTTCATACCCGGTAAAATGGCAATAATTTCGTCTAATTTATCATTCGGTGCGTTTAATAACACATATTTAGAACGACGTCCTTTTAAAACAGATTCTATTCTAAATTTTATAATGTTTAAAATGTCTAAATTAGCTTCAGAAATTAATGGTGAAGATGCTAAAACTGCTTCAGATTTTAATAAGACTTCAACTTCTTTTAATCCGTTTTTAAACAAGGTACTTCCACTAGACACAATATCTACAATGGCATCTGCTAACCCAATATTAGGAGCAATTTCTACAGAACCATTAATAATATGTAACTGAGCATTTACATTGTTTTTATCTAAGAATTGTTGTACCGTATTTGGGTAAGATGTTGCGATACGTTTCCCTTCCAAATCTTGCATACTAGCATACTTAGCCGATTTTGGAACAGCGATAGAAACCTTGCAAGACGAAAATCCTAATTTTTGTACAATTTGGATGTCTCCACCTTTTTCAATTAAAACATTCTCACCAATAATAGCGGCATCTACAACACCATCTTTTAAATACTGAGGAATATCTCCGTTACGTAAATAAAACACCTCTAAAGGGAAATTTTTAGCCGATGCTTTTAATTGATCTCTTCCATTATCTATAGAAATTCCTATGTCTTTAAGGATTTGCATAGATTCGTCGTAAAGTCGACCTGATTTTTGGACTGCAATTTTTAATTTACTCATTTTGTTGATTAATGTGGTTTGAGTAACATCATATGGAGAAAAATAAAAACCCCATCTGATTAACTCAAACGGGGTTTAAAAATATATTATTTTGAAAATTATTCAATACACTTTCAGCTCGTCTAAGTACAAGTATGAAAATGATGATGATGTAATTGAATAAAGTTCATGTTCTTTTTTTGTTATACACAAATATTCAAAAATTTAAAACACTTATGCAAGTTTTAAACTAAAAAATATTAATTAATTATTGATTTCCAAGTATAATCGGTAATCCGCTATCACCTGAACCAATTACAATGACTTTGGAATTTGGAGATTCAGATAATTTAACCGTAGCTTCAATTCCTTTATCTTGTAAAATCTTATCATTTAAAGATTCACTTAAAATTCTGTTTGCATCAGCTTTACCTTGTGCTTCAATAATTTGCTTCTGAGCTTCTTTTTGAGCTGTAACTAATCTAAATTCATATTCTAAAGATTCTTGTTCTTGCTTTAATTTACGCTCGATAGCATCTTTAATTGTAGAAGGCAATGTTACATCTCTAACTAATATCTGATTTAATTGAATGTATTGATCAGCTACAATACTTTTTGTTTCATCAAAAATTTCTTGCTGAATCGCATCACGCTTACTAGAATATAATTGTTCTGGTGTATAACGTCCCACTACACTTCTTGCTGCCGAACGAATGGCAGGAAGTAAAATACGTTCTTTATACATTTCACTTTTTTCTTGGTGAAGTTTTCCTAAATTTTCGAATTGAGGTTGAAACCATGCTGAAGCCTCTAATTTAATATCTAATCCATTAGAAGATAACACATTCATTTTTTCGTAAATTTCTTGTTGTCTCACTTCGTAAATAAAGACTCTGTTCCATGGTGCAACAACATGAAAACCTTCCCCTAATGGAGGTTCATCTGTAACAACTCCGTCATCAAATGTTCTATATAATACTCCAGCTTCCCCTGAGTTTATGGTGATAGCCGATTTTGAAATTAATATGATTACTGCTACGATAGCAACAAGAATAGGCAATGCAATTTTAGGTAATTTATCCATTATATTTTTATTAAGTTAATCCGTTATATTTTCTTAAAAACCACTCTAAAGATAAGCAGAAAACTATGATTCCTAGCACATATCTCCAATCAATTAAACCTTGAGTGGTCTTTGTGCTTTTTTGAATACTCGAATATTTTTTATTAGAAATTAATTCATTAAAAACAGAATCGTAACTATCTGAAAAATAAGATGTTCCGCTTGTTTTATTTGCTAATACATTTAACTTAGAAACATTCGCATTTAAAAACTGTTGTTCGACATTATATTCTAAAATTGTAAAACGTCCTGCTTTCGAAATATTTTCATTTGTAGCCCTTACAGTAAAGTCGTACGTCGAGGCTGGCAAATGACTTAAATCTACTTGATAATTGTTATTTTTAAGTACAAAGGGTAATGCCGTTTCTTCGCCCGTTTCATTATTTTTTACTTGTATTTGAAGTGTTTCTCGTCCGTCAAATTCGTAGTTCTTATTAAAAAACTGCGCTTTTATAACGACACTATTCACACCCTCGTAAAACGATTCGAAATCGACAATCAAACGTGTTTTTCGTTGAGTTGATGCCAAATACTGTACCAATTTCCCTATAAAATTATCGAATGTTTGAAACGACTTTTCGTTTACATAACTTTGCGCTCGCCATTGCCAGATATTTTCTCCCAACAATAGAGCTTCTCGCCTACCATTCGTCTCGAGGGTGGCTAATAGCGGTTCTTCAGTAGTTAAACTACCATACTTTTTATAAAGTAATATTTCGGCAGGTGTAAAAAAAGAAATCTCTCCAAATGTAGATTGTAATGGAGGAAAAGATTCGAAGTCTAAATCGTCTACAATAAACGTTGAATAATTTGTATTGAAAACACCCTGATATATTTCCGTTTGCGGGGTAATATCGTGTTCGTACGCATTGGTCTGCTCATTAAGAAAAAACCAATCGGTTTGAGTCCCTGCAATTATAAAGGCATTCTTATTTTCTGTTTTAATCGCATCGAAAATAAACTTAAACTGATTATTAGGCTGATATAATATAACTAAATGAAAATCATTTAATTTAGATTTAATTTCGTTTGGCTTAAAAATTGAAACTTTACGTTGCTCATTACTTTCAATACTCTTTTTAAGCATTCCCAAATCAGGATGATAATAGGTTGAAACAATAGCAATATTCATGGTTTCATCGATCACTTCTACAGCAAAATTCTTTGTATTGTTTGCCTTATTTTTCTCTGTTTCTAGAGGCTGTAAATGCGCCTTATACGCCGACAATCCCACATGATTCGCAGGCAAGGTAAACTGTAAAACTTCAGAATTATTAGTACTATTAAATGTTATATGTTTTGTAAATACTGTTTGCTTTCCAGTAGTAACCGAAAACGTGGTGTTTACCGGTTCTTTTCCGTTGTAAACCAAAATAGTTTCCACTGGAAATTTATTCTTTAAATAGGCGTACTTATTTACGTTAAGTTGTCTTATACTTAAATCGACATACGTTGTGGTATCTCCCAAGATTATAGGATATACTGGCTGATTATACGAGGAAAACTCGTAATCGGAGCCAAAGGTTTGATTGCCATCCGTAATTAAAATGGTTGGCGCTACATCGTCCTTGTATATATCTTGAAGTGCCTCTAATGCTGAAGATATATCGGTTTGTTTTTCGGTAAAAGATACAGAATCTGTAGCGTTCAAGGTGTTACCGAACGTATAATATTCAATATTAAATTTTTCGTTTAATGCTACATGATCCCGAATAGACTGTATGGCTTGTTTAGCATTTTCGTCTTGTTTTAATTGAACTATAGAATTAGAATTATCTACAGCAACTAATAATTTTGGTTTTTCTGAAGTTAATTTAAGTTGTTCAAACTTAGGATTAATAAGCAGTAGTAAGACCGAAAAAATAGTGACAAACCTTAAAAAAGCGAAAAGCATGTACTGTTTAGACATGCTTTTCACTTTAAATTTATACTGAAATAAAGCTAACAATAGTGCTACAATTCCAGCGAGAATAATATATAATATGGTTTCTGTAGACATATATTATGTTAACATTCCACCATCTACGTTTAACGTTTGTCCGGTAACATACGCACTCATATCACTAGCTAAAAAGACACAAACATTAGCCACATCGTCTGGAGTACCTCCTCTTTTTAAAGGAATTCCTGCTCTCCACCCTTTAACAGTAGCTTCGTCTAACTTTGCCGTCATTTCCGTTTCTATAAATCCTGGAGCAACAACGTTACTTCTAATATTTCTAGATCCTAACTCTAAAGCTACAGACTTAGAAAATCCGATAATTCCTGCTTTAGACGCCGCATAGTTGGTTTGTCCCGCATTACCTTTTACACCAACCACAGAACTCATATTAATAATAGAACCTTTACGTTGTTTAAGCATGGTGCGTTGTACTGCTTTAGTCATATTGAAAACAGATTTCAAGTTTACTTCTATAACTTGATCGAAATCGTCTTCACTAATACGCATTAACAAATTGTCTTTTGTAATACCTGCGTTATTTACTAATATATCTATACTTCCAAATTCCTTTACTACATCGTCTGCTAAGGTTTGGGCTTCATCAAAATTGGCAGCATTACTTTGGTAACCTTTAGCTTTTATTCCTAGGCCATTTAACTCGGCTTCTAAAGCGTTTGCCGCTTCTACAGAAGAACTATAAGTAAAAGCTACATTTGCACCATGTTGTGCAAAAACCTGAGCTATTCCTTTACCAATTCCACGGCTTGCACCTGTAATAATAGCTGTTTTTCCTTCTAATAATTTCATGTATAATTAAATAAAATATTGAATTTCAAATATACTAATTCAAAGTCTGACCAAATAAAAAAACCTCACAAAAATTGTGAGGTTTTAAAATCTATATATCGTAATAATGCCAATTACATCTTTACATCGGCAGTAGTATCGTAATTAAATAAATAATCGACATCCATTTCTTTAATTTCTCCTAATTTACTTAAGGCTTTAAAATCGATATCTTTTTTATTACCAATAACCATGACATTGTAATTTTCGCCTTTAATATTTTTATTAAAGAAATCACGCAAATCACTCATTTGCATAGATTTGATTGTATTATACATCGCTTCTCTGTTATCGTTTTCTATACCTAACTTTTTCAAGTTTTCATAACTCCAGAAAATACTCGCTTTTGTAATACGTTGCGCAGAAATTTTCTTTAACGCAGCATCTTTGGCCGCCTCAAATTGTTCTTCAGCTTCTGGCATATCACTCATTAACGTCATCATAGCCTCTATCGCTTGTTCCATTTTATTGGCTTGTGTACCTATATATGCTTTTACGTAATTAGATTCTGTTTTTCTATTAGCCGTATCGTAATTAGAAAATGCTGAGTACGCTAAAGATTTAGATTCTCTAATTTCCTGAAATACAATAGACGACAGTCCACTACCAAAATAAGCGTTAAAAAGTCCTGCCGCTGCAAGATTTTCTGCATCAAAAGGTTTTCCCTTGGCTAAAAACACCATTTCCGATTGAACCATATCATAGTTTACAAAATATACATTCCCTCCAGTTTCTTTTTCGACGTAAGTAGTCGCTTCAGGATAATCCTTTAAAGGCGTTATTAATTGATGTTCCTTGTTTAATGCCGTTACAGCCTGATCTAAATCTTTACCATAATAAAAAATGCGCTGTTTATAATCTTTTAAGCCTTTAACAATATCCACCAATTCTTGCGGATCTTGTGCCTTTAACTCGGAAGCCTTAAGAACATTTCTTAAACGTGAATTCTCGCCATACTGACCATAATTAACTAACCCATTCCATAAAATATTACGTTTTTGAGTCTTACCGTTTTGTCTTCCTTTTAAAATCTTATCTACATAACTTGCATAAGCTTCTGGATCTGACTTTGCATTACTCAATAAATTCTCAAGTAATTCTAATCCTTTTGGTAAGTTTTCTCTTAAACCACTTAAACCAATATAAGACACATCACTCCCTGCACTAACATAATAGTTTATACCTAGTTTATAGAACTCTTTCTTAACATCTTCGGCCGACAAGCTATCGGTACCTAAGTATTCTAAAAATCCAACAGCTACACCTAATCTTTTATCGTTATCCGTTCCCATATCAAAAATGATATTTAGGTTGAATAAATCGTTTGTTGCATTTTCTATAAACGACACTTTAACACCGTTATCTAAAGCTGTTTCCTTGATAGCAGATTTATAATCTACAAATTTAGGCTCTAGAGCTTCCGCTTCTATATCCTGAAAATGATCTAGATATTTAGAGCTTTTGTCTCGGTTTAAATTTACTGGTGTAATTCCAGGGTTTTCAACTTTAACTACAGTACTATCTTCACCTTTTCTTTTATATACAACCACATAATTGTCTTGGTAAAAACGATTCGCGAAATCTACTAATTCTTGTTTCGAAATTTTTCTTAATTCCTCTAAAAACTGAACTTTATCAGACCATTTTTCTTGATGAATAAACGCATTAAAATAAGCTGAAGCTAAGGCTGTACTATTTTCATATTGTTTTGTTTGCGTTAGTTTTAAGTCGTTTATAGTCGCTTCAAGCAACCACTCATCGAATTCTCCTTTTTTAAGCTTATCTATTTGGGCGAAGATTAAATCTTTAACATCGTCTAAACTTTGACCTTCTTTCGGACTTCCATAAAATTGTTGTAATCCGTAATCGTTTAAAAACATGGTATAACTTCCCGCTCTCTGTACCAATTGCTTCTGATTTAAATCTAAATCTATCAAACCAGCTTGGCCATTAGACAAAATCATATTTGCGAGAGTAACGAATTTCTCATCTTCAGACTTTATTCCATTAGATCTATAACCTATTGCAATATTTTCTGCTGTTGGGCCAAATACTTCTCTTACTTTAGGTGTTGTAATTGGTTCTTCGGTTGGAAGTGTAGGATGTACTACATCTTTCTTCTTTAATTTACCGAATGTATTGTTTACTTCTTGTATGGTTTTATCGAATTCTAAATCTCCAACCAATACCATAGCCATATTATTTGGCACATAATACGTGTTGAAATAATTATTAATATCGACTAAAGACGGATTTTTTAAATGATCTGAAATACCAATTGTTTGTTGTTGTCCGTAGGGATGTTGCGGAAATAAACCATCTAACATGGCCGTATAGACTTTTCTACCATCGTCGTCTTGCGTTCGGTTGAATTCTTCGAAAACAGCTTCTAGTTCGGTGTGGAATAATCTTAAAACCAATTTACTAAAACGATCGCTCTCTAAAGTCAGCCATTTGTTTAACTCATTAGCAGGAATTTTGTTTTTATATACAGTTTCTTCAAACCAAGTATGTGCATTTGTTCCTGTGGCTCCCATACCGCTAACCATTTTATCGTACTCGTTAGCTACGGAATAGTTTGAAGCCTCTAAAGATACTTCGTCTATCTTTTTATAGATTTCTAGTTTCTTAGCTTCGTCTTTTTCTGCACGATGTGCTTCGTATAAATCGGAAATTTGTTTAATATATTCTTTTTCTTTTTCCCAATCTAAGGTTCCAATTTCGTCGGTTCCTTTAAAAAGCATGTGTTCTAAATAGTGAGCTAATCCTGTAGAATTACTAGGATCGTAATTAGAACCAGCACGCACAGCTATGTAGGTTTGAATTTTAGGCTCGTCTGTATTCTGACTTAAGTATACTTGTAATCCGTTTTCTAAAGTATATAAACGTAATCCTGTAGGATCGTTATTTACCACTTCATAAGAAAATCCATTTGCGTCTTTTTTCACTTCTGACTTCACTGTTTTGTTAGTATCATCGGTATTGTTTTGCTTGCATGCTATATTTAAAGTAGCAAGAAAACAAAGCATAACCATGAGTTTAATTGGTTTCATATTCATAATTTAAAAATTAAAAAATCCGTTAACAAATTACTGTTAACGGATTTAAAACTTATAATATTATATTTTTTTTAACAGTACGAATCTGCTAAAAATCTTTAGATTTTAAGCTAATTGTGCTAAAACTTCAGCTACTTTTTTACCAATTTCTGCAGGAGAGTTCACCACGTGAATACCACATTCTTTCATAATTGCTTTTTTAGCTTGAGCAGTGTCATCACTACCACCAACAATAGCACCAGCATGTCCCATTGTACGTCCAGCAGGAGCAGTTTCTCCGGCGATAAAACCTACAACTGGTTTTTTACTTCCACTAGCTTTGTACCAGTGAGCAGCATCTGCTTCTAACTGACCTCCAATTTCACCAATCATTACAACTGCTTCGGTTTCTGGATCGTTAATTAAAAGTTCAACAGCTTCTTTAGTCGTTGTTCCAATAATTGGATCTCCTCCAATACCAATAGCTGTAGTAATTCCTAAACCTTGTTTTACAACTTGGTCTGCAGCTTCGTAAGTTAATGTACCTGATTTAGACACAATACCTACAGTACCTTTTTTAAATACAAAACCTGGCATAATACCAACTTTAGCTTCTTCTGGAGTAATTACACCTGGACAGTTTGGTCCGATTAGGCGACAATCTTTACCTTTAATATATGCAGCAGTTTTAATCATATCTGCTACAGGAATACCTTCTGTAATAGTTATAATTACTTTAATACCAGCATCGGCAGCTTCCATAATAGCATCGGCAGCAAAAGCGGGCGGTACAAAAATAATTGTAGTATCTGCACCTGCTTGATCTACAGCATCTTTTACTGTATTAAAAACAGGTCTATCTAAATGTGTCTGACCACCTTTACCAGGAGTAACTCCTCCTACTACGTTTGTACCATATTCAATCATTTGTCCAGCGTGAAAAGTACCTTCACTACCAGTAAAACCTTGAACTATTATTTTCGAATCTTTATTTACTAAAACGCTCATTTTTGTTTGTTTTATTTATTTAAAAGCTTTACAAATGTAAAGTTTTAACAATTATCTTTTATATTTTTTTTCTACTTTATTTAAAAATATTGAGCTTAATCAAGCCCATGAAAAATTATTGATTCTCTTTTAATTTTTCAATTATTTTAGGAAGTTGTCTTAACATAGCAAATTCCTTTAATTTATTCCTAGATTCTTCTATAGGAGTTCCGAAATAAGTTTTACCACCGGCTACCGATTTGGTAACTCCAGTTTGTCCCATAATTACAGCCTTCGCTCCTATTCTAATCCCACTCGTTGTTCCTACTTGTCCCCAAATAGTCACTTCGTCTTCAATCACAACACATCCAGCAATTCCCACTTGAGATGCGATTAAACATTTTTTACCAATTACGGTATCGTGACCAACTTGTATCTGATTGTCTAATTTAGAACCTTCTCCAATTATAGTATCTCCAGTAACCCCTTTATCTATTGTACATAATGCACCAATATGCACATTATCCTTAATTACCACACGTCCTCCAGATTTTAATTGGTCGAAACCTTCTGGTCTGTTTTTATAGTAAAAAGCTGAAGCTCCTAAAACTGTTCCGGCATGAATAATAACATTATCACCAATTACCGCATCATCATAAATACTTACGTTTGAATGAATGATACAATTTTTACCAATAGTTACATTATGCCCAATAAAACAATTAGGCTGAATAACAGTATGTTCTCCAACTGTAGCCGACTCCAGCATGCTTTTATTCGCACTTTGAAACGGTTTAAAAAACTGCGTTAATGTATTAAAATCTCTAAATGGGTCGTCTGAAATTAATAACGCCTTCCCTTCTGGGCAATCTACTTCCTTGTTAATTAAAACAATGGTTGCGGCAGATTGTAATGCTTTATCGTAATATTTAGGATGGTCTACAAACACAATATCTCCTGTTTCTACCACATGAATTTCGTTCATGCCTAAAACAGGAAAATCGTCTGCTCCCACAAATTTACAACCAATAATAGTTGCTATTTGTTTTAAAGTATATGTTTGAGGAAATTTCAAGATCCTTACTCTTTAACGCGTTCTTTGTACGTTCCCTTGTCTGTTTCTACCTTAATCTTATCACCTTCGTTAATAAATAAAGGAACATTAATTATAGCTCCAGTTTCTACTGTTGCAGGCTTAGTGGCATTAGTTGCTGTATTTCCTTTAACACCCGGTTCTGTAGCTGTGATTTCTAAAATAACACTAGCTGGCATATCTACTGAAAGTGGCATACCATCTTCAGAATTTATTAAGATGGTAACAACTTCACCTTCTTTTAATAAATCAGGACTATCTAAAGCATTAACATTTAACATAATCTGATTGTAATCCTCTACATTCATAAAGTGATACAAATCGCCTTCTGGGTATAAATATTGAAATTTATGTGTTTCTACACGTACATCGTCTAATTTATGTCCTGCAGAAAAGGTGTTGTCTATAACTTTACCTGTTGTTACACTTTTTAATTTAGTTCTTACAAATGCTGGCCCTTTTCCTGGTTTTACGTGTAAAAATTCAATCACTTTAAAAATATCATGATTATATCTTATACATAATCCATTTCTAATATCTGATGTTGTTGCCATTCTATTTTTTTAGTTTGATTTAAAATATCCTTTCATAATACCGCGTTGCGAATCTCTTATAAATTGAAGAATTTCGTCACGCTCTGGAGTAGCTTCCCACTCTGCTTCTATAATTTCTACTGCTTGAGTATTATTATAATTTTTTTGATATAGTACACGATAAATATCCTGTACTTCTCTTATTTTTTCTGTTGTAAACCCTCTTCGTCTTAATCCTACAGAATTAATTCCCACGTAAGATAAAGGTTCTCGAGCCGCTTTAACAAACGGAGGTACATCTTTTCTAACTAAAGATCCTCCGGTTACAAAGGCATGGTTTCCTACCGAACAAAACTGATGCACAGCTGTCATTCCCGCTAAAACCACATAATCTCCAACAGTAATATGTCCTGCTAAGGTACTGTTATTAGAAAATATACAATTTTTACCTACGATACAATCGTGAGCAATATGGCAATAGGCCATAATTAAACAATTATCACCGATAACTGTTTTCATTCTATCAGTTGTTCCTCTATTGATAGTGACACATTCGCGAATGGTAACATTGTTACCGATTATAGTTAATGTGTCTTCGTCTTTATATTTAAGATCTTGAGGCACTCCTGATATAACTGATCCAGGGAAAATATTACAATTTTTCCCTATACGAGCACCTTCCATAATGGTAACATTACTTCCAATCCAAGTTCCTTCTCCAATGACTACATTATTATGTATTGTTGTAAACGGATCGATAACTACATTTTTTGCAATTTTCGCTCCAGGATGCACGTATGCTAATGGTTGATTCATGTGATGTTTTTTATTTTACTTTAGAAATTTGAGCCATTAATTCTGCTTCTGCACATAATTTTCCGTTGGCATAAGCATAACCTTGCATATGGCAAATTCCTCTACGAATTGGAGTAATTAAATCACATTTAAAAATTAAAGTATCTCCTGGTACTACCTTTTGTTTGAATTTTACTTTATCAATTTTCATGAAAAAAGTAAGGTAATTTTCTGGATCTGGAACCGTACTTAAAACCATAATACCACCTGTTTGAGCCATGGCTTCAACAATTAATACACCTGGCATTACGGGAGCTCCTGGAAAGTGACCGGCAAAGAAAGGTTCGTTCATCGTTACGTTTTTCATACCGATAACTCCTGTTGCCGAAAGTTCAAAAATTTTGTCGATAAGTAAGAATGGTTGTCTGTGAGGCAACATATCCATAATCTGATTAACATCCATTAATGGTTCTTGAGACAAATCTACGTAAGGCACATTGTTACGTCTTTCGTTTTTAATAATTTTAGACATTTTTTTAGCAAACTGCGTGTTTACAAAATGCCCTGGTTTATTAGCAATTACCTTACCTCTTATTCGCGTACCAATTAACGCTAAATCGCCAATAACGTCTAATAATTTATGTCTTGCTGCTTCGTTTGGATGATGCAACGTTAAGTTATCTAGAATTCCATTTGGTTTAACTGTAATAGAATCCTTTTTAAAAGCAACTTTTAATTTTTCCATAGTCTCTGGAGATAATTCTTTATCTACATAAACTATAGCATTATTTAAATCGCCTCCTTTTATTAATCCATGCTCTAAAAGCATTTCTATTTCGTGTAAAAAGCTAAATGTTCTTGAGTCTGAAATGGTGTCTTTAAAATCTGAAATCTGATTTAAAGTTGCATTTTGAGTCCCTAAAACTTTGGTTCCAAAATCGACCATAGTCGTAATTTGGTATTCTTTAGCTGGCATAAAAAGAATTTCGCTACCTGTTTCTTCATTTACAAAAGAGATAACATCTGTAATTACATATTCTTCTCTAAACGCTTCTTGTTCTATAATTATAGCTTTTTCTAAAGCTTCAACAAAAAACTTAGAAGAACCATCCATAATTGGAGGCTCTGCGGCACTTAGCTCTATTAAAACATTATCGATATCTAAACCTACTAAAGCGGCTAAAACATGCTCGCAAGTTTGGATAATGACTCCATTTTTTTCTAAACATGTACCACGTTCAGTATTTGTTACATAGGTCGCATCTGCTTCAATTACCGGCGTTCCTTCTAAATCCATACGTTTAAAAGCAAAACCGAAATTTTCTGGAGCAGGCTTAAAAGTTAAGGAAACATTATTACCTGTATGTAATCCAACACCATTTAATGAGACACTATTTTTAATGGTTTTTTGTCTGATTTCTGTAGTAACTATTGCCATTATTTTTTTTCTATTTCGTTTAATTGTTTAACTATTTTCGGTAAATTTTTAAAGTGTACATACGACTTACTAAAATCTCCAATTGCAAAAGCTGGTGATCCTTGTAAAATTTCACCATCCTTAATACTTTTATTTATTCCTGATTGCGCCTGTATTTTTACATTATTACCAATAGTAATATGTCCAACAATCCCAACTTGTCCACCAATCTGGCAGTTCTCGCCAATTTTAGTAGACCCTGCAATTCCGGTTTGAGCGGCTATCACTGTGTTTCTTCCAACTTCAACGTTATGTGCAATCTGTATTTGATTGTCTAATTTCACACCACGCCTAATAATTGTAGATCCTAAAGTTGCTCTATCTATAGATGTACCCGCTCCAATATCTACAAAATCTTCTAAAATCACATTTCCTATTTGTGGCACTTTATCGTATTCTCCAGATACATTTGGTGCAAAGCCAAAGCCATCGGCACCAATAACACAACCCGAATTAATAACACAATTGTTACCAATAACGGTTTCTGAATAAATTTTAGCTCCCGAAAAAAGGACTGTATTGTTTCCAATACTTACATTATCACCAATGTAGGCATTTGGATATATCTTTACGTTATCTCCTATTTTTACATGTTCTCCTATATAAGCAAATGCACCTATATAAATATTATCGCCATGGTTAGAAGATTCAGCGATAAATGAAGGGGTTTCAATCCCAACTTTATTCATCTTTGCCGAATTATAAAACTCTAATAATTTTGAAAATGCTTTATACGCATCACTCACTTTTATAAGCGTTGTATTAATATCATGTTCTGGCTGAAATGTATTATTTACAATAGTTATGGATGCTTTTGTAGTATATATATAATGTGTGTATTTAGGGTTCGCCAAAAAAGTTAAGGCCCCTTCTATACCTTCTTCAATTTTAGATAAGGTTGAAACTTCTGTGTCAGGATTACCAACAACTTCTCCTTCTAAAATCCCTGCTATTTGTTCTGCTGTAAATTTCATCGTGGCAAAAATAGGAAAAATGTCCTAAAGTTTAGCTTTAGGATAACATATATAATATTTAGTCACCGGTTTTGAAAGTGCTTTTAGGTTTAATTGATCCGACGCTTTCACAATATCTTCTATCTTACCCGACTTGTGTAAAATCTTAATTTGCTGACCGTTTTGCTGATACGCTTGGTTTGTAATTTCACCCTTAAACACAAAATAATCGGCTTCTGCTTCGCTAATATTAAAAGCAGCCATCATTTCTATTTCCTTAGATTTTAACTCGCTTTTCTTTATTTTTTTCTGTTTCACCTTGATTTTGAGTAAATCTCTATTCAAAATCATTTCACAAAGGTTACGAAGTACAAAATCGTCATGATATTGCCATTCTTTCATGGCCGAAATAATATCATAATCGTCTAACTTAGAAAAGGTCTCTAAAGTAAGTGTATCAAAATTAGTGGCGTTAATTTCTGTTTTTAAGAAATACGACAAAGCGCGACTGGCTAACAAGTCTACATTATTATGAGATAATTCTTTAGCGCGTTTTAAAACACGAATTAGTAATTGTTCGGCAACCACGCTTGTTTTATGTAAATAAACTTGCCAATACATAAGTCGTCTTGCTACCAGAAATTTTTCGACACTGTAAATGCCTTTATTTTCTACCACCAATTCATCGTCTACTACACTTAACATGGTAATTAAACGTTCACTATTAATATTACCTTCCGCAACACCTGTATAAAAACTATCGCGTTTTAAATAATCGGCGCGATCCATATCTAATTGAGAAGAAATTAACTGGCACATAAAGTTTCTGTGGTATTCCCCTTTAAAGATAGAGATGGCTAGCGTTAAACTTCCGTTAAATTCGTCGTTCAGTTTTTCCATGAAAAGCAACGAAATCTGTTCGTGAGAAATCCCATTTACAATACTATGTTCCATAGCATGAGAAAACGGACCGTGACCAATATCGTGTAAGAGAATCGCTATATTTAAAGCAATCTCTTCGTCGTCCGAAATGCTAACCCCTTTAAAACGAAGCACATTAATCGCTTTCTGCATTAAATGCATACAACCTATCGCATGATGGAATCTTGTATGATGAGCACCTGGATATACCAAATAAGACATCCCCATTTGGGTAATTCGTCTTAAACGCTGAAAATATTTATGCTCAATTAAATCGAATATTAAAGAATTAGGTATAGTAATAAATCCGTAAATTGGATCGTTTAATATTTTAAGTTTATTCATCTATATAGTTTAGAAATGCTTAAGATGATCTTCTAAAATGTTTAAAAAATCACAATAATATTACAAATATAACGATATGAATAACATAAATATACTTTGGGTTGATGATGAAATTGATTTACTTAAACCGCACATACTTTTTTTAGAGAAAAAAAACTACAACGTTACTAAGTGTAACAGTGGTACTGAGGCACTTGAGGTATTAGAAGGTAATAAATTTGATATAGTTTTTCTTGACGAAAACATGCCAGGATTAACTGGTCTCGAGACATTAAACGAAATTAAAGAAATGGACCATACTCTTCCCGTGGTCATGATTACCAAGAGTGAAGAGGAATACATTATGGAAGAAGCAATTGGAAATAAAATTGCCGACTACTTGATAAAACCCGTAAACCCGAATCAGATCTTATTAAGTTTAAAGAAAAACTTAGACCACTCTCGCTTAATCTCAGAAAAGACAACCTCAAACTATCAGCAAGAGTTTAGAAAAATTGCGATGGATTTAATGTCTGTTAATAGTTTTGAAGAATGGTCTACCTTATATCAGAAATTGGTGTATTGGGAAATTCAATTAGAAAATATAGAAGATGCTGGCATGTTCGAGATTTTAGAATCTCAAAAAACCGAAGCCAATGCATTATTCGGAAAATTTATCGCTAAAAATTATGCCGATTGGTTCGAGCCTAACACCGAAGCTCCTACCATGTCGCACACCTTATTTAAAAATAAAGTGGTGCCAGAATTAAGCAAAGAACAACCTACATTACTTGTGGTTATAGATAATTTGAGATACGACCAATGGAAATCGTTCGAGCCTTTTATTGCTCCTTATTATAAGAAAGAAACCGAAATACCTTTTTATAGTATTTTACCTACCGCAACGCAATATGCCAGAAATGCAATTTTCTCTGGATTGATGCCTAGCGATATGGAAAAATTACATCCAGACTATTGGAAAAACGACACAGACGACGGTGGAAAAAATTTATTTGAAGCCGAATTTCTACAAGCACAAATGAAGCGCTTAGGGCTACAAAACCTAACCTGCGAATATCACAAAATTACCAATCTTAAAAACGGTAAAAAATTAGTCGATAATTTTAAAAGCCAGAAAAATAACGACCTTACTGTTGTGGTGTATAATTTTGTAGATATGCTTTCGCATGCTAAAACAGAAATGGATGTTGTAAAAGAATTAGCCTCTAACGATAAAGCTTACCGCTCTTTAACCCAAAGTTGGTTTAAGAATTCTCCGCTTTTTGAAATTATTCAGCAAGCGCAACAACTGGGTTTTAAATTAATACTCACTACAGACCATGGTACCATTAATGTAAAAAACCCGTCGAAGGTTGTGGGAGATCGTGATACCTCTTTAAATTTAAGATATAAAACCGGAAGGAGTTTAACGTACGACTCTAAGGATGTATTAGAAATTAAAAATCCCAAATCGGTGCACCTACCAAGTATTACTATGAGTAGCTCTTTTATTTTTGCTAAAAGCGATTTCTTTTTTGCATATCCTAACAACTACAATCATTATGTAAGTTATTTCCGAAATACGTATCAGCATGGAGGAGTTTCTTTAGAAGAAATGATTATTCCGTTTGTGGTACTCAATCCGAAATAGAGCTGTTTTTAGTGTCTTTTTACCACACTCATAAATCATATATCCCTAGTGATTTCAAATTTTATTACTTATAATTGCACCGTTATGCTATGTTAAAAATGAAAGAATATCATATAAATGATTTAGAGGATGTTGCCAAGTCAATCCTAGAAAACGCAACATCAAAAACAATATTGTTTTATGGAGAGATGGGCACTGGAAAGACTACTTTAATTAAAGCCTTAGTTAAAAAATTAGGTTGCGAAGACGACGTTAGTAGTCCCACCTTTTCGATTGTTAACGAATATAGTATAACAGATGGTTTAGTTTATCACTTTGATTTTTACCGATTAAACGATGAAGAAGAAGCGTACAACTTCGGCATTGAAGATTATTTAGATTCTGGCGCTTGGATATTTATAGAATGGCCTGAAAGGGTTCAGAATATCTTGGAAGACGAACCTTGTAATCGTATAAATATCGATCGTATAGATTCGGAAACTAGAACATTAACATTTAATATTGATTAAAAATTCGGTGCTTTAGCAGATAAAAAAACTAAAGATTTAGTGAATAACAATAATAGTACGGTTTTCCCGTAATGCACTTTGTCCAAAACAGCTGATTTTAACATAATTTTAACAAATGGGCCAAAATTCAATTAACACATTCGATATCTTTGAAGTATTAATTAATTAAATCCCTTAGAATTATGAAAACTAAAAAGTATTTAATCGCAATTGCAATTTTTGGAGGCATGTTTTTTACTGCTCAAGCAACTAACTTAATAAACTTAAATGAGCAAGAAGCACCACAAATTGAAAAATGGAGAATTAAAATTCCAACTCACGGATAAAAGAAGTCTAATAATAGGGAGTATAATTGCTACGTTTATAGCAACTACTCCCTATCTATTTTATTTATACGAAAATGTTCCACAGCAAAAAAATTGGAGTAACTTTTTATTTACTTACGAAAGCAAATTTTACGGTAGTATAGACGTTGTTGCGTGGACTATTACAGGAAAATTAATACCGTTACTTCTGCTAACTTTATGGTTTTTTACTTGCCGTCACTGGTGGTACCATGTACTTTTAGTACCGATAGCGATGTATGCTTTTCAAATATTTACTGTAATAAATGATGATATACAATATGTAGATAGTAATCAAATATTTTATTTGTTACCAATTATGGCAATCATAATTCCATCTATATATCTAATTAGAGCCCAGATATTTAATCAGGTAAACACAGTTAATAAAACGTTTCAAGAACTTGAAGACGAATTTAAACTGTCGCCTAAAGGCTTTAAAGACAAGATTAAAGATTATTTTTAAATTAAGATATATGCAATCAAATTATTATTTGTAATTTGATTGCATATTATTTTTTGTAACAAAAACATGTCTAAATCATTTTCTCCGTTTACCCATCAGCAGTTAATCCCACAAGAAGAAACGCTTGAAGTTTTTAAAAACAAAGGCAATTTATTTATAGGTATCCCCAAAGAGTCTGCCTATCAAGAAAAACGGGTATGCTTAACTCCCGATGCTGTTTCTGCATTAGTTTGTAATGGACATCGTGTTTTAATGGAAGCTGGCGCTGGTTTAGGAGCTAATTTCACAGACAAAGATTATAGTGAAGCAGGTGCTGAAATTACAAAAGATACTGCCAAGGTATTTTCATGCCCGATGATTCTTAAAGTCGAGCCGCCTTCCCTAGCACAAATAGATCTAATTAATCCCCGCACCATTTTAATCTCTGCGTTACAGTTAAAAACTCAAAATAAAAAATATTTTGAAGCTTTAGCCACAAAGCGTATCACGGCTCTAGCCTTTGAATTTATTCGTGACGACGACGGTCATTATCCTGCAGTACGTTCTCTAAGTGAGATTGCCGGAACTGGAGCTGTAATTATTGCAGCCGAATTGCTCTCTAACCTTAGCGAAGGAAACGGATTATTATTCGGAAATATTTGTGGCGTACCTCCGGTAGAAGTAGTTATTATAGGTGCAGGAACTGTAGGCGAATTTGCGGCGAGAAGTGCAATTGGTTTAGGTGCAAACGTGAAAGTTTTTGATAACTCTATTTCTAAACTTAGACGCATACAAACCAATTTAGGGCGTCCAATTTACACATCTACTGTACAACCAAAAAATCTTACCAAAGCATTAAAACGTTGCGACGTGGTAATTGGAGCCGTAAGAGGAAAATCTAGATCACCAATTATAGTAACAGAATCCATGGTGCAGTCTATGAAAAAAGGCGCGGTGATTATGGATGTAAGTATAGATATGGGTGGTTGTTTTGAAACTTCAGAAGTTACTTCTCATAAATTCCCCACTTTTAATAAGCACGGTGTAATACATTATTGTGTTCCTAATATTCCTGCCCGATTTGCTAGAACAGCCTCAATATCAATAAGTAATATTTTCACTCCCTATCTTTTAAAGATTGCTGAAGAAGGTGGTTTAGAAAATTCTTTAAGATTTGAGAAAGGTTTAAAAAATGGGTTGTACTTTTATCACGGTATTTTAACAAATCGTTCTGTTGGTGAATGGTTTGATTTAAAATATAGCGATATTAATCTCTTAATTTTTTAAATGACACTTATACAACGTATTGGGTATTATCTTGGAGGATTTTCTCTAGGACTTATGCTTTTAGCTTTTTTTTTAAGCGGTAAAAAAACATCTTGCAGTTACGGGTTAGACGCCCGTGTAATTAAAAATATTAACACAAAACAAATTGTATATAGCGATTCTGCCAAATCTATTATTCACGACAAGCAGTTGGATACCATTATTCTAAATCATGTTTTAAGAAAAGGTGATGTCGATTTCTCAAAAAGTGAAACGACTACAAAACCTTGTAAAACATATTATTTAGACGGAACATTAAATAAAAAGTCCATTGCCCTAATAGTTAAAAATTGTGAAGAAACGGCTACTATACAAGATATTCAAATATTAGACTAAAGGTTATAAAACTAAAAAGACTGTTTAAGTAAACAGTCTTTTTAGTTTTATATTATATTTTTATTGCCTTCTTCTCTTTTTCTCTTTAGACAACAGGTTAAGTTCCCTTCCTGTTTGCCCTGCCACCGAAGTGTTTTCTTCTGCCCGTCTAATTAAATACGGCATAACATCTTTTACTGGACCAAAAGGAACGTATTTAGCTACATTATAGCCATGGTTAGACAAGTTAAAGCTAATGTGATCACTCATCCCGTACAACTGACCAAACCTTACGCGTTTATCGGAATTTTCAATTCCTTTTTCTTTCATTAAATCCATAAGATAATACGAACTCAATTCATTATGCGTTCCATTAAAAATAGACATATCGGCCAAATTATCCATCATATATGCCACGGCCGAATTAAAGTTTAAATCTGTCGCTTCTTTACTTTCGCAAATAGGTGTTGGATACCCTTTTTTCTCTGCCCTTTCATTTTCTTTTTCCATATATGCACCGCGTACAATTTTATAGCCCAAATAAAATCCTTCTGATTTTGCTAGTTTATGTTGCGCTTTTAAAAAGTCTAAACGATCATGACGATACATTTGCAACGTATTAAAAACAATAGGTTTCTCTGTATTGTATTTTCGCATTAAATCGGTAATTAAGCTATCTGCGGCATCCTGCATCCAACTTTCTTCAGCATCAATTAACACAGAGACATCCCTGCTTTTAGCTGTTTTACAAACCGTTTCGAAACGATTTAATACACGATTCCATTCATCTGTCTCTTTATTAGTTAATGTTTCGTGTTTCCCTATCTTCTCATATAGCGCTATCCTACCAAAGCCTGAAGGTTTAAAAACCGCAATTGGAATGGATTTACGTTCTTCAGCAAAATTTATAATCTTTAAGGTTATCCTTAAAGCGGCATCAAACTCTTCTTCATTCTCTTTCCCTTCCACCGAATAATCCAAAACAGAACTCACACCTTTTTCATACATTTTATCGATAACGGGTAAGCAGTTTTCCTCACTTACTCCACCACAAAAATGGTCGAAAACCGTTGCCCTTATCAATCCTTCTACAGGTAATTTTGCTTTTATAGCAAAATGAGTAGCAGCAGTTCCAATCCGAACCAAAGGTTCTATTGAAATCATTTTGAAAAGAAAATATGCTCTTTCCAACTCTGAATCGCTTTTAAGTGCAAAAGCAATCTCAGTATTATCAAAAAGTGTGTTGTTATTCATTCAATTTCATAATTTTTGCAAATATAACGAAGCCGAACTTAGTTATTTCTAAAAAACTCCTTATTTTCACAGCTATTTTTTACATTAATTTTTATGAAAACTATAGATACTAAGACCTATAAAATTCACTTTAACTTAAGTGCATATAAACATATAAATAATTATATAGAAGACAGCAATCCTTCTACGATTTTTATTTTGGTCGATCAAAATACGCACGAATTGTGTTTACCGCATTTATTAGCCGAAATAAGTACCACTAGAACTATTGAAATCATTGAAATTGAAGCCGGCGAAATCAATAAAACCATAGAAACCTGTGTGGGTGTATGGAATGTGCTTTCAGAACTTGGTGCCGACAGAAAAAGTCTTGTTATAAATTTAGGTGGTGGTGTAATTACAGATTTAGGTGGCTTTGTAGCCTCTACTTTTAAACGTGGTATTGCATTTATTAACATCCCTACTACTCTATTATCTATGGTAGATGCATCGGTAGGTGGAAAAACAGGAGTGGACTTAGGAACGCTTAAGAACCAAATAGGAGTTATTAATACTCCAGAAATGGTAATTATAGATTCTACTTATTTAAAAACCTTAGCACAAAGCGAAATGCGTTCTGGTTTAGCCGAAATGCTAAAACATGGTTTAATTCAAGATAAACTATATTGGGATAAATTTAAAGACCTATCGCTATTAGATATGGATAATTTAGATGAATTGATTTACGAATCTATCCAAATTAAAAAACATGTAGTAGATATAGATCCTAGAGAAAACGGATTAAGAAAAACACTAAACTACGGACATACTATTGGTCACGCTATCGAATCTTACTACTTAAGTCATCCTCATAAAAAAGATTTACTGCACGGAGAAGCTGTTGCCATTGGAATGATTTTAGCGTCTTATATTTCTACAAAACTATCTGGATTAAGCGAAGCTGAAAACACCGAAATTAAAGACGTTATAAATAGCATTTACGACTATGTTGAAATTAATGAATCGGATTACGAAAAAATTATAGAGCTTCTAAAGTACGATAAGAAAAACTCGCATGGTAATATAAATTTCGTACTTCTTACAGCTATTGGAGATACTAAAATTGATTGTTTAGTCTCTAATGAATTAATTATAGAGGCGTTAAATTATTATAACTCTACGTATTAGTTCAAAATAATTTGTAAATTTAGTAATCTCAAAAGAAGCATTTCTTAACAATACTATTAACCATCTAAAACCAATTCTAAGATGAGAAAAGTTATTGTAGATTATAAAAAACTTACACCTGAAATTTTAACCAAATTAACCGAAATATTTCCGGATGGTTATGGTGATCGCGACATTATTACATTCGATAATCACCGCAATGAAACAATCGAAGCTGTTGAAATAAGGACAGACGACACCATTTACTTAGTAAAAGTGAGTTCTAAGCTACACTATACTATGGCTAATTTTAATGTTAATGAAGAGGTAGAACTAAATAGCTTGGGACATATTATTGTAGATTACCCAACCGACACTATTTTAGATAAAGACAGCATTTTAAATAACGAAGAAGAATAAAAAAAGCCGAATTATACAATTCGGCTTTTTTTTATAACGGATAAACAATTACAGTTCCTTAAAAATATAATGCATTAAACGCTTTTTATCGTTAATACTTTCTTCTAAAGAAATCATTGTTTCTGTTCTGTAAACGCCTTCAATGTCATCTATCATAAAAATAACATCTTTCGCATGAGCTGTGTTTCTAGCTCTAATTTTACAGAAAATATTAAATTTGCCAGTAGTAATATGCGCTACTGTTACGAAAGGTAATTCATTAATACGTTCTAAAACAAATGTAGTTTGAGATGTATTATTTAAGTACACTCCAATATATGCTATAAAAGAGTATCCAAGTTTCTTGTAATCTAATGTTAATGAAGAACCTTTAATGATTCCTGCATCTTCCATTTTCTTTACTCTAACATGGACTGTACCAGCAGAAATTAATAGTTTTTTTGCGATATCCGTAAAAGGAACTCTTGTATTGTCAATTAACATATCAAGAATTTGGTGATCTATTTCGTCTAATTTAAATTTTGCCATTTCTATACTTTTTGTTCTTTACAGCAAAAATAATACATTTTTATGTATTAATCTTACCAAATTATTAAGGTTTTCACAATTTTAGTAAAAATTTATCAGCTCCAATCGTCACGAAATCGTTTTCGACTCCTACTTTTAAGGGTTTTCCATCGGCACCTAAAACTCTCATTTTGTTAGCATTAACCTCTTTGTGGCCATAGTAATTTGCACCCAATCCTAAAGCTTCAATTTTTGAGAAAAATGCAATTTTATTGTTAATTAATTTTTCAACAAAAAGCACTGCAACATCTAAAATTTCAGGATTTTCCTCAGTACCAACATTCGCGTCTCTAATAATGATGTCGTAAAAACATTTATCATTCTCAGGAATATTGAAATAATCGTTATAACTTTCTCCTAAAACGTCGTGTTGTGCAATGTAATTAAATGCGGTCAAGTAAGAACTAAAAATATAAAAACGAGTCTGCTCTCTTTCATAATCATTTTCATAATGACCAGCTTCAAACAAAATAGTGGGTACGTTTAACGATTGAAAACTATCCCCTACACAATTAATATTAAACGAATCGTCGTAACGCCCTACTTGCCCTGGGATTAATTGCTGTAAAGTCCTATTCATTTCAGCAATAATGTCCATACCAACCTTTCTAGAGTCAGTTACAGTACGCTCTTCGTCTTGAGAAGGCGATAAAAAAGACACCGTCGCTACCTTATTAGTTGTACCTGCACTAAAAATAGTACGCTGTCCGTGTAAATTAAAACAGTAATGCGGTTTAAAAGCATTAAAAGCCGCTCTTAATACCTTACTTTCTGGCTGAGATAATGTTTGAGCATCTCTATTTAAGTCGATATCGATAGCATTTAATCGCGTATATGCTTCTGCTCCGTCAGGACTTAAAATAGGTATAATATAAAAGGTACACGCTTCCTTTAAATTTTTTAGAGCTTGATTAGGATGTTTAAGTGCATTAATAAAATCAAAAAGCGCCTTAGTGGTTGTCGATTCGTTTCCGTGCATTTGAGACCAAAGCAACAATCGTTTTTTTCCTGTTCCAACTTTAATGGCCGAAATGGGTTTACCTAAAACAGATTTTCCAATTTCCGAAACTTCAAAATCAGGCTCGGATTTAAGAGCTTCTAAAAGTGGTGTAATATGTAAATTGGTAATGTAGCGACCACTTAATAGCGACTCTTTATTTGTCTGATAAAGACTGGTGATTTCTGTAATATTCATAACATTTTTATAGGTATACAAATGTAAACAATTAATTATTTACAAATGTAAACAGTAAAACCGCATTTGTTTGTATACAATTATATACAGTTTTTATAGCAAATTAATAGCGTCTTTAGTTTGATATTGGTTTAATTACATAGCACTCTAATTTTAATATTTAAATACTGTATATCAGATATTTAAACATACCTATTTAAAGTGATAAATTACAACAAATATCACTATTTGTTTACTAATTACAATTGATATCATTCTTTTTATTACATTTGTAACCACAAACACAGCCGTAATTAGTTTACAATGATAAACAGTGATGAATTTACAAAACGCTTACAAAAAGTGATTGATTTTTACGGGGAGTCCGCGTCCTCCTTCTCCGAAAAAATTGGCGTGCAACGCTCTTCTATTTCTCATATTTTATCTGGTAGGAATAAACCCAGTTTAGATTTTGTAATGAAGATTTTAACCACTTATCCAGAAGTTGAATTGTATTGGCTGTTAAATGGCAAAGGCACTTTTCCTGCCGAAGCAAAAGAAAGTCATACCCCCGACTTATTTTCGAATGAGGAAAAGCCGATGCCGGAGATAAAAGAATCGCATCAAGCAACCACGAATTCCATTCCTAACCAGGCGCTAAATTCTGACCCCTCAAAACAAATTGAACGCATCGTTATTTTTTATACAGACGGAAGCTTTAAAAACTTTGAGAACTCCATTTAAGTTCACTATTTTTGCACAGAATTTTCACACCTCTATCCTATGAAATATGTAGTTCTGTTTTTTCTTGCTGTAATGCTAGTGAGTTGTTACGAAGTAGAAAGAAATTGCACTGATTTTAAAACTGGACACTATTTTAGTGAAATCAATATCGACGATTCCATTTTTAAATCGGAGTTTAATAGAAACGATACGTTACAAGTAGAAACTTATCAAGGAAAAGTAGACTCGTCTGAAGTACGCTGGGTAAACGACTGCGAAGTTATTTTTAGAACTATCAATCCTAAAAACCGCATTGAACGTAAAGACATTCATCTTAAAATCTTAACAACAACGGATTCTTCTTACACTTTTGAATATTCTTATGTTGGTGAAGACCTGAAACAAAAAGGTACAGCATATCGTGCCAATAAATAGATGATTGATTATGCTTAGTATTAAATTATTTTATACTGTAGCATTTCTAAATATGTTTTGTTTTCCACTTTTTAACGCTTTTACAAACGTTAATCAGGACTTTTTGTAGGATGTAGTAATGTCAGTCCAATTAAAGTTTAGTAGCGCTTAAAAATACTGTTCTGAATACCATCATCCTTTTATTTTGATTTACTCTTGCCGAAGTGTGTTCTGGCGCTTTGCTGTAAACCAAAAAGGAATAAGAAATAAGGCATTAAAACCGATCCTTAAAAACACGATCACTTTCAATTAGCTAAAGTATTATATACATTTAGAGCAAGCATTATATTTTAAGAAATATAGATGACTTGCTCTAGTTATATATTCTGCCGTAGAAGCATTACAACGTACTTATGTTTTATTATTTAGAATAAAGTTGGCTGAGAATCATCGTCCGCTCCTTCCTTATTATCGTCGTCGCCAGTATTGTCCTCTGCTTCCGAATCGTCTAACATATCGTCTTCCGAAGTCTCAGAAGGTAATGGTTCTAATAAATTAATCTGTTTTACTTTATCCGTAGTCAACTGATTTCCTAAAGCCTTAATACCTTTTACTGCAATAAACTCTTCAAGGTTTACAATCTGATTTTCTTTCTGATCTTTTCCGCGTTCTTTTCCAAAAACAATCTCGACTACAGGATAATTATCGGTGGAAACAATTTCTAATTGTGACTTTTCGTGATCCGAAATAAAGACTTCTTCCTTGTTTTCGTTCTCGACTAAAAAGCGTTTCACATAGTAACGTTCTTTCTCTCCTTCAAAATAAACCGCAGAAACCGGTTTGTTTGGCTTCCATTTTTCTAGCACAATCATATCGCTATCAAAATGCACTGTAAGCTCAGGTAAAATGGTTTTAATTAAACCAGATTGGGTTATTATTAAAATGCGATCTTCACCTTTAAACTCTCCTAACAACTCTCCACGACCATCCACATTTAAACGTTGCACAGTATCGTCGAACCAAATACGTCTTGGTTTAAGCGTAGAAATCCCTTTCTCCTTAAGCTCAATTTTCTTCACAGGAAATTTACTTACTAGATTTCCTTTAGAGGCTCTCCCTTTTATAATGATATCTGAGAAATCTAAATCCCATTTCAACTTTTTAATACTTCCTACCTGACGCAATAATACCGTTACAACTTCGGCTTCTCCATTTGGATTTGCAGAAAAATATAAACATGTCGATCCTTTATTACCATTAGTTAAGTCGTATTCTTTATCTCGAGTTATGGCCGTAACCGCAAAACGTTTTACGTAAGTTGGACCTTTAGCACCATCGCGATAAATCATATTGTAAATAGTACGTTTATCTTTTTTCTTAAATATGGCTACGTGTATAATATCTTTCCCTACAAAGGTCTTAGAATCTACTTTCGTAATCATCATTATACCTTGCTTGGTAAAGACAATAATATCATCTATATCACTACAATCTCCAACATACTCATCGCGGCGCAATGATGTTCCTACAAATCCTTCTTCACGATTAACATAAAGCTTGGTATTTCTAATAATTACTTTAGTCGCATCGACATCATCAAAGATTCGGATTTCTGTTTTACGTTCACGACCTTCTCCGTATTCCTTTTTCAATCTCACAAAATACGCTATAGCATAATCGATTAGGTGTGCTAAGTGATGTTTTACTTCAGCTATTTGCTCATCTAAAGCATCGATTTTTTGTTGAGCTTTATCGATATCGAATTTAGATATACGTTTAATTCTTATTTCTGTTAATCGTACGATATCCTCTTCGGTTACCACTCTTTTTAAATGTGTCGTAAAAGGTTTTAACCCTTTATCGATGGCTTGAATTACACCTTCCCAGGTTTCTTCTTCTTCAATATCGCGATAAATTCTATTTTCTATAAAAATACGTTCTAAAGAAGCAAAATGCCACATTTCTTCGAGCTCGCCAAGTTTAATTTCTAATTCACTTTTTAAAAGCTGAACGGTATTATCTGTTGAGCGACGAAGCATTTCAGACACCCCAATAAATAAAGGCTTATTATCTTCTATAACACAGCCTAAAGGTGAAATAGAAGATTCGCAGTTGGTAAATGCGTATAACGCATCTATTGTTTTATCTGGTGAAATTCCAGCAGGTAAATGCACCAAAATCTCGACATCGGCTGCTGTATTATCTTCTATTTTTTTAATTTTAATCTTTCCCTTATCATTAGCCTTAAGAATAGAGTCTATAAGCGTAGATGTATTTGTGCCATAAGGAATTTCGGTAATGACTAAGGTATTTTTATCTAATTGCGAAATTTTAGCACGTACACGTACTTTTCCTCCACGCAACCCATCGTTATAATTTGTGAAATCTGCGATTCCCGCAGTTGGAAAATCAGGTAAAATTGTAAATCGCTTCCCTTTTAAATGCTTTACCGAAGCATCGATAAGCTCTATAAAATTATGAGGTAAAATTTTAGTAGATAACCCCACCGCAATACCTTCTCCACCTTGCGCTAACAGCAATGGAAACATAACCGGTAAATTTACAGGCTCTTTTCGTCTTCCATCGTAAGAGGCTTGCCACTCGGTAATTTTAGGATTATAAACAACATCTAAAGCAAACTTAGACAAACGCGCTTCTATATATCGCGAAGCCGCCGCACTATCGCCTGTTAGAATATTTCCCCAGTTTCCTTGGGTATCGATTAATATATCCTTTTGACCAATTTGAACCATAGCATCTGCAATACTAGCATCTCCGTGCGGATGATACTGCATGGTATGTCCAACAATATTGGCTACTTTATTGTAACGACCATCATCTAAATCTTTCATAGAATGCATTATCCTACGTTGCACTGGCTTAAAACCATCTTCAATCGCAGGAATCGCGCGTTCTAAAATAACATAAGATGCGTAATCCAAAAACCAGTCCTTAAACATTCCATTTACCTTAGTAATGGTTTCTTGACTTTCTGGCTGATTACTATTTAATTCGTCACTATCGTTTTCAATCATTAATAATTAAACTTTATTTGATGTTATTTTTTATTATTTTACTTAAAGATTGTCTAACGTATTTACGTTTTCTTCGCGTTACTAAACTTATATTAAAACGTTTCTTAACGCTTTTTCTTCCTTCTTTTTTAATATACAGAACTAATTCCCTGTACACTATATAATTAATAATTTTAAAACCGACTAATTCTTCCTTCGCAAACTCAACGTTATGTGATCTGTAGTTAAACCTTTCGGATAACAACAAACCTTTATTAGTCACTATAACCTTATCACCATCACTATCATATTCAAAATATTTAGCTATTAAATATACAGCTAAAAACAGAGCTGCGAAAACGGCTAGTATAATGATGAATGTTAAACCTGCATTATTCGTTATATCTTTAAAAGCACTAAAAACGGTAGCCATAACAACGGCTAAAACAATTAATATAAAGTATACCGAAATTATCGTGTTTTTTACTGATCCATTATCCGTTCTCATTTTTTTCAGCGACTAAATCTATTTCGACTTTTAGATTATTGATAATAAATTTCTGACGTGTCGGGGTATTTTTTCCCATATAGAATTCTAACAATTCCTCTATAGACATATCTTTGTCTAGCATGACAGGTTCCAAACGAATATTTTCACCAATAAAATGCTTAAACTCGTCTGGAGAAATTTCCCCCAATCCTTTAAATCGAGTAATTTCAGGTTTTGGCTTAAGCTCGTCTATGGCATTTACTCGCTCTTGTTCTGAATAACAATATATTGTTTTCTTTTTATTTCTAACCCTAAATAAAGGCGTTTGCAAGATATACAAATGTCCTTCTTTTATAATTTCTGGAAAAAACTGAAGAAAGAATGTAATGAGCAACAATCTAATGTGCATCCCATCTACATCGGCATCGGTAGCGATTACAATATTGTTATATCGTAAATCTTCCATAGATTCCTCTATGTTTAACGCTGCCTGAAGCAAATTAAATTCTTCATTCTCGTATACAATTTTCTTACTTAAGCCGAAACAGTTTAAAGGCTTCCCTTTTAAACTAAAAACCGCTTGTGTATTTACATCTCGAGATTTAGTAATACTTCCAGATGCAGAATCTCCCTCTGTAATAAATAAAGTCGATTCTAAATTTCGTCCGTTTTTGATATCTCCAAAATGCACACGACAATCTCTTAATTTTTTATTGTGAAGACTCGCCTTTTTAGCTCTGTCTTTTGCTAATTTTCGTATTCCAGATAATTCTTTACGTTCCCGTTCTGCTTGAAGAATTTTACGTTGTATTCTATCTGCGGTTTCAGAATTTTTGTGCAGATAATTATCTAAATAAGTCTTAAGAAAATCGTTTACATAGGTTCTCACAGTTGGCAAGTCACCTCCCATATCTGTCGATCCCAGTTTTGTTTTTGTCTGACTTTCAAAAACAGGCTCCATCACCTTAATGGCAATGGCTGTAACAATAGATTTTCGTATATCGGAAGCATCATAATTCTTCCCATAAAACTCACGGATGGTACGCACAACTGCTTCTCGGTAGGCCGCTAAGTGCGTCCCTCCTTGCGTTGTGTTTTGTCCATTAACAAACGAATGATACTCTTCGGAATATTGTGTTTTACTGTGTGTTAAGGCTACTTCTATATCGTCTCCCTTTAAGTGAATAATTGGATACACAATATCGCCTTCATTAATATTCTCGGCTAATAAATCTTTTAATCCGTTTTCACTATAAAATTTTTCGCCGTTAAAAACTATGGTTAAACCTGGATTTAGGTACACATAATTTTTAAGCATTTTAGAAACATACTCGTTTCTATATTTATAATTTTTAAATATAATTTCGTCTGGAACGAAAGAAACTTTTGTCCCTTTACGTCGTGTGGTTTCGTCTAAGAATTCTTGATTCACAAGATTCCCTTGCTCGAACTCTGCAGAAGCAGATTTTCCTTCTCTAGACGATTCTACTCTAAAATAAGACGATAATGCATTTACAGCTTTTGTACCGACACCATTTAATCCTACCGATTTCTTAAAAGCACGAGAATCGTACTTTCCTCCGGTATTCATTTTAGATACTACATCGACTACTTTTCCTAAAGGGATTCCACGACCGTAATCACGGACAATAACTTTACTTCCTTGAATGGATATTTCGATGGTCTTTCCTGCCCCCATTACATACTCGTCAATGGAATTGTCTAAAACCTCTTTTAGAAGAATATAAATACCATCGTCGGGAGAAGAACCATCGCCAAGTTTACCAATATACATCCCCGGTCGCATACGAATATGTTCTTTCCAGTCTAATGAACGTATATTATCTTCGGTATAATTGGATTGGTCTTGCATAGGTTTTTAATGATGAGATGCTAAGATACTATTTCGCCTTTAAAAATGAAACAGGAACAGCACTATTATTAACAAAAAAAGCCAATGTTTTTAACACTGGCTTTAATTTTATATTTGAATGAAAGTTTATACGTTGAATAAGAAATGCATAACATCTCCGTCTTTTACAACATAGTTTTTTCCTTCTACACGCATTTTACCAGCTTCTTTTACTTTAGCCTCACTTCCGTAAGTAACAAAATCGTCGTAACCAATAACTTCTGCGCGGATAAACCCTTTTTCAAAGTCCGTATGGATAACTCCTGCAGCTTGTGGTCCTGTTGCTCCGATATCTATAGTCCATGCACGAACTTCTTTTACACCAGCTGTAAAATACGTTTGCTGATTTAATAACTTATACGCTGAACGAATTAATTTTGACGCTCCCGGTTCTTCTAAACCTATATCTTGTAAAAACATTTTACGCTCTTCAAAATCGTCTAATTCGTTAATGTCTGCTTCGGTCCCTACTGCTAACACTAAAACTTCAGCATTTTCATCCTTGACAGCCTCTTTAACTAAATCTACATAAGCATTACCAGAATTTGCGGCACCTTCATCTACATTACAAACATACATTACTGGTTTTGCTGTAATAAATTGAGATGGTCCAACAAATTCTTCAAACTCATCGTCTTCAAATTCTATAGCACGCACAGATACGCCTGCTTCTAAAGCTGTTTTAATCTTTAATAAAGTTGCTTCTTCTTTCTGCGCTTCTTTATTTCCAGTTTTAGCCGCACGTTTAACTTTTTCAAGCTTCTTATCTACTGTTTCTAAATCCTTTAATTGCAACTCCATGTCGATCGTTTCTTTATCGCGAATTGGATTTACATTCCCATCTACGTGAACGATATTATCGTTGTCAAAACAACGTAAAACGTGAAGAATCGCATCTGTTTCTCTAATATTAGCTAAGAACTGATTTCCCAAACCTTCACCTTTACTAGCACCTTTTACTAAACCAGCGATATCCACAATCTCTACAGTTGCAGGCATTACACGCTCTGGATTTACTAATTCTTCAAGTTTTTCTAGTCTTGGATCTGGTACGTTTACCACTCCAATATTTGGCTCGATAGTACAAAACGGAAAGTTTGCACTTTGCGCTTTGGCGTTAGACAAACAATTAAATAAGGTCGATTTTCCTACGTTTGGTAATCCTACAATTCCAGCTTTCATTTTTCTTTAGATAATTTAATTAAAGACTCAAGAACCAAAACGATGGTTTTTGCGAGTGCAAATGTAAGTAATTATATGAATTTATTTTAAAAAAGATTCACACCAATTCCTGACCTTTTAAGCTGTAAAAAGTCGCGTTGACACACCTCAATTCGTACGTTAGTTGCGTTTCCAACAATAACTGTTCGTTTAATTGTTTAATACACTTTAATTAAAACACGTTTAGTTATAGATAATAGTGTGAATTCTTAAATTTTTAATTACTTACTAAAGAATCCTTAGATAATTCTCATTATTTTCTAATAATTAACTAATTTTTAACAAAACGACCAACAACTTGTTACCCAAATCACACTTAAACATCTTAATTCCATATCTTTAAAAGTAATAAACCCATTAAATCAACAACACTATGATGAAACAACTATCTTATCTTTTACTTTTACTTTTTGGTGTCCAATTTGCAAACGGACAAACGGTATCTGGAAATATCACAGATTCAGAAGGCCTACCTGTACCAAGTGTAAATATTATTGAAAAAGGAACAACTAATGGCGTTGTTGCAGATTTTGATGGAAATTACACTATTACTGTTAGTGAAAACGCAACACTTATTTTTAGTTTTATTGGTTACACCTCTAAGGAATTAAAAGTAAATGGTCAATCTACATTAAATGTAACATTAATAGAAGGTGTCGGACTCGACGAAATTGTACTGGTTGGATCTAGAAACCCGAAAAGGACAGCTTTAGACACCGCGGTTCCTGTAGACATTTTGGACGTTGCCGAAATAGCGGCCTCGACAGGAAAAGTTGAAGTAAATGAAATTCTGCAATACGCCGCACCTTCATTTAACGCGAGTAAACAGTCTGGATCGGATGGTGCAGATCATGTTGTGCCCGCCTCATTAAGAGGTTTAGGCCCCGATCAAACTCTCGTTTTAATTAATGGTAAGCGAAGACATCAATCCTCTCTTGTAAATATATTCGGAACTAGAGGTCGAGGAAATTCTGGAACCGATTTAAACGCTATTCCAGCGTCTGCAATTAAAAGAATTGAAGTCTTGAGAGATGGCGCTTCTGCGCAATACGGATCGGATGCCATTGCAGGTGTAATTAATATTGTCCTTAAAGATAACACTGAAGGCTTCTCGGGAGGTGTAACTTACGGCGCCTACAGTACCGCAATCGGAGATGGTTGGGAAGAAGAAAGCGGAGAAACCTTATATAATGTTGAAGGCAAAAACAGACTAGATGGAAAAGATAAAAATTACGATGGAGAAACAGTAAAAGTAGACTTTAACTACGGTGTAGATATAGGCGAAGATGGTGGTTTTATAAATTTCACAACAGAGCTATTATCTAAAAACAATACATTACGTCCTGGATTTTCATGGAGAAAAGGATTTGGAAGTGCTGGAGTTGATAGTTTTAACTTTATGATAAATACAGAAATACCACTTAGCGACAACACCGAAGTCTATGCCTTTGGAGGACGTAATTTTAGAGACACTAATGCCTATGCCTTTTCACGAGATAGTTTTGAAGATGGAGACAACAGATCTGTACCGAGCTTATACCCTAACGGATTTACACCTGAAATCACATCTAATATTACGGATGTATCTGTATCTGTAGGACTAAAACATGAAATGAATAATGGATGGTTCGTCGATTTTAATAACACTTATGGAAAAAACGATTTTCAGTACTTTATTAAAAACTCGAATAACGCCTCTATGAAAGACGCCTCTCCAACAGACTTTAATGCCGGAGGTCACTTTCTATCTCAAAACATAACCGGAATTAATTTAAGCAAGTATTTTGACGACGTAGCTTCGGGTTTAAACATAGCCTTTGGTATGGAATATAGAACCGAAAACTTTGGAATTTTCGCAGGTGAGATTTCATCTTATTCATTATACGACGAAAATGCAGTACCTATTACCAATCCTGCAACACAAATTGTCGCCACAGATTCTAATGGAGACGCACTTCCTGGAGGTTCGCAAGGTTTCCCTGGCTATAGTCCAGACAACGAAGTAGACAGAAACAGATCTAATTATGGTGTTTATCTGGATTCCGAACTAAATGTTACAGACGATTTTTTAGTTGGAGGCGCATTACGCTATGAAACCTATAGCGATTTCGGAAGCTCATTTAACTTTAAGTTAGCAGCCAGACACAAATTACTAGATGATGCGCTTGCGTTTAGAGGCTCTCTTTCTACAGGTTTTAGAGCACCATCTTTAGCACAAATATATTATAACCTTATTTTCACTAATATCGTTGCAGGAGAATCTATTCCATCTTTACTATCGGCAAACAACAGCACGGTAACCAAAGCTTTTGGGATTGAAGATTTAAAAGAAGAAAATGCTTTTAATGCCAGTTTAGGGTTTACATTCAACAAAAATGGATTTACAGCTACTATAGATGGTTATCTAATTAATGTAGATGATAGAATTATTTTAACAGACAACTTTACAGATCAAGCTATATTAGGACCTTTAAATGTAGATGCCGCTCAATTCTTTGCAAATGGTGTTGACACGCAAACTACAGGTCTAGATATTGTTTTAACCTACAAAATGTCTGTAGGATCTAATAGCAATCTAAGTTTTGGTTTAATAGGAAACCTTAATAATTTAGAAATTAAGAACATCAACACACCAGAATTTGAAGGTAGTAATATGACGAATGAAGAAGCTCAACTTAGATTTTTTAGTCCTTTTTCTCAAGCATACTTAGAAGCCGCCGCACCCGATTATAAATTCGGACTTAATTTAGGATATTCCACTTCTAGATTTAATATAAACGCATCACTAACTCAATTTAGCGAAGTCCAATTGCAAGATTTTCAATGGGTAGATTCTCCACCTATTACTTTTGCTGAGGCAGATGCTTTAAAAGAAGTCGCAACAGACACCTATGAATCTAGATTAATAGTAGATTTAAATTTAGGATATAAATTCACAGAAAACCTAAACTTAACAGTAGGTGCTAATAACCTATTTAATACGTATCCGACGCCTCAATTCGACGGTTGGTCTGATCAAGGAGGTTTGGCCGATTCTGTGCAAATGGGCTCTGATGGTAGATATGTATTTACAAGACTAGGATTTAATTTCTAATCTAGAACGTGTAATAAAACAAAAAAGCCGAGCAATTGCTCGGCTTTTTATTAAAATATAAATAAGATAGATTAACCATCAGGATGCATAAAGCGTTGTTTACCTAATAACTCATCTTCTGTTTCTTCGTGATCTTCATCAGGAACACAACAATCTACTGGACAAACTGCCGCACATTGAGGTTCTTCATGAAATCCTTTACATTCGGTACATTTATCTGGCACAATATAATAAAGTTCGTCACTTACGGGTTCCTGAGCTTCATCTGCATCAACCTCTTTCCCATTTGGTAACACAACAGTACCGTTTAAACTTGTACCGTCTTTATATCTCCAATCGTCTGCACCTTCATATATCGCTGTATTTGGGCACTCTGGTTCACAAGCACCACAATTTATACATTCGTCTGTTATAATAATTGCCATAGCGTATTTCTTTTTCTAACTTTGTGGGGCTAAAATAAAGCCAAAACCTTTCATAACCAAATTAGACTATGAATTTAGAGCAAAGAATTAATGCTTTTTCAAAATTAGGAGATTTTTTAAGTCAATTCTCAACCGAAAAAATCCAAAAAAAAGAGGACATTCCATTTAACGATTTATTTTTTGACGGCTTTAAACACCAATTAAAAATAGCTGAAGAAAACAACAGATGGTTTAACACCGATAATCTTACTTTTTCTTTAAAGGGTTGGTCTAAGCAACTGACAGAGAGCAATATTAAAACATGGTTAAATAAGTATTCATTTAACACCATTTCTCCAAAAAAAGTGGCTATTATAATGGCTGGAAACATTCCACTTGTTGGATTTCACGATTTCATTTCTGTTTTAATTTCAGGACACGATGTAGTTGTTAAGCAGTCTTCAAACGATAAACATCTGCTACCCTTTCTCGCAAAATATTTGGAACATGTAGAGCCAGAATTTAAATCTAAAATCACCTTTATCGACGGGAAGTTAGAAGATTTTGAAGCAGTAATCGCTACCGGAAGCGATAACACTGCACGTTATTTTGAATACTATTTTAAAGACAAACCTTCTATTATAAGAAAAAACAGGAACTCTGTTGCTGTTTTAACAGGAAACGAAACCACAGAAGAACTAGAAGGCTTAGCCGACGACATTTTTAGATATTACGGTTTAGGATGTCGCAACGTCTCTAAAGTTTATGTGCCTAAAAATTACGATTTCCAAGATTTTTTCCAAGCAATGTATAAATGGAAAGAGGTAATAAACGATCATAAATACGCCAATAACTACGATTACAACAAAGCGGTTTATTTAATGAGCGAATTCGATATATTAGAAAATGGCTTTTTAATGATTAAAGAAGATCCGAGTTTTTCTTCGCCAATCGCGACTGTATTTTACGAGTACTACAACGATGTAAATGAGCTAAAATCGCATTTAAATTCAGAAAAAGACAATATACAATGTATTGTTTCTAAAGACTTTATGAGTTACGAAATTGTTTTCGGAAATACCCAACACCCAAACCTATGGGATTATGCCGATAACGTTGATACTGTGGCGTTTTTATTAAAAATTTAGCATAAAAAATATTAATTTTATTATATAAATTCATCATTTATTTAGCACCTTTGTGCTTATCACAAAATTATCGAAATAATGAAAAAACACAATTTTAGTGCTGGCCCATGTATCCTTCCGCAAGAAGTTTTACTAAAAGCCTCTGAAGCCGTAGTAGATTTTAACAACAGCGGTTTATCTCTAATTGAAATATCGCACAGAAGTAAACCTTTTATCGAGGTTATGGATACTGCAACTGCTTTAGCTTTAGAACTACTTGGTTTAGAAGGAAAAGGCTACAAAGCATTATTTTTACAAGGTGGAGCGAGCACGCAATTTTTAATGACAGCATATAATTTATTAGAAACTAAAGCTGGATACTTAAATACAGGAACTTGGGCTGCTAAATCTTTAAAAGAAGCAAAACTTTTCGGAGAAGTTGTAGAAGTTGCTTCATCTAAAGATGCAAACTATAACTACATTCCAAAAGGATATAGCGTACCATCAGATTTAGACTATTTCCACTGTACTTCCAATAACACTATTTTCGGAACACAAATAAAAGATTTCCCTACCAGTCCAGTACCTATGGTATGTGACATGAGTAGTGATATATTCTCTAGAACCTTAGATTTTTCTAAATTCGACCTTATTTATGCTGGAGCTCAAAAAAACATGGGTCCTGCAGGAACAACTTTAGTTGTTATTAAAGAAGACCTTTTAGGTAAAGTAACTAGAGCAATCCCATCAATGTTAGACTACAAAAACTTTATCGAAAAAGATAGTATGTTTAATACACCTCCTGTTTTTGCTGTATACACATCTATGTTAACGCTTCAGTGGCTTAAAGACTTAGGTGGAATTGCTGCAATTGAAAAGGAAAACGAAAAGAAAGCTAAATTAATTTATTCTGAAATAGACTTAAACCCTTTATTTAAAGGTTTTGCAGCTACAGAAGACCGTTCTACAATGAATGCTACATTTAATTTAGTAGACGAAAAATTAAAAGACACTTTTGACGAAATGGCTAAAGAAGCTGGAATGAATGGTATTAACGGACACCGTAGTGTTGGTGGATACAGAGCTTCTATGTACAACGCATTGCCTTACACTAGTGTTGCTGCTTTAGTTGAAGTGATGAGCGAATTAGAACGAAAAGCATAATCAAACAAATTAATCAATAATAAATTTTAGTCATCTTAAATGACAACGAATCTTATGAAAGTATTAGCAAACGACGGTATTTCACAAAGTGGAATTGATGCCTTAGAAAAAGATGGATTTGAAGTTATCACAACCACGGTAGCTCAAGAGCAGTTAATTAATTATATCAACGAGAATCAAATTGTTGTTTTATTAGTTAGAAGCGCAACAACAGTACGTAAAGATTTAATCGACGCCTGCCCTAGCCTAAAAATCATTGGACGAGGTGGTGTAGGTATGGATAACATCGATGTTGAATATGCTCGTGAAAAAGGATTAAAAGTAATTAACACACCAGCGGCTTCTTCGCATTCTGTTGCAGAATTAGTATTTGGTCACTTATACGGTTTATCACGTTTTTTACATAGCTCAAACAGAGAAATGCCTTTAGAAGGTGATAAGAACTTTAAAGGATTAAAGAAAGCTTATGCAAAAGGAACAGAATTAAAAGGTAAAACTTTAGGTGTTTTAGGTTTTGGACGTATTGGTCAAGCTACAGCTAAAGTGGCTTTAGGAGCAGGAATGAAAGTTGTTGCTTTTGATCCGTTTTTAGAAAAAGCTAATTTAGAATTAGAATTTTTCGACGGACAAACTGTAAGTTTTGACATTGAAACTATTTCTAAAGAAGACGTTTTAAAACAAGCGGACTTTTTAACGCTACACGTGCCAGCACAAGATGGTTACGTAATTGGTGAAGCAGAATTAAACAGCATGAAAGACGGTGCTATTTTAGTAAACGCAGCTCGTGGAGGTGTGGTAGATGAATTAGCTCTTGTAAAAGCATTAGAGAGTGGTAAAATATCTAGAGCAGCTTTAGATGTTTTTGAAAAAGAACCACAACCAGAAATGGGATTATTAATGAACCCTTCTTTATCGTTAACACCACATACAGGTGCCGCGACAAACGAAGCTCAAGATAGAATTGGAACAGAATTGGCGCAACAAATTAGCAGCATCCTTTTATAATTCCAAACAAAATATATTACATAAAAAAAAGCCGTCTAAATTATTCTAGACGGCTTTTTTATTTATATATAAACAACTAATTATCAAAACAACTAGCAACACCTAATTAAATGCATAGATTAAACTAAATAGATTTAATATACAATCTAAAATTACTTAGAATTAAGCTTACCCGTAATACTCTTCTTCCTCAAAAAACTCATCTTTAAATCCAATTAAATAGAGTTTCTCTTTAGCACGAGTAACAGCTGTATATAACCAACGCAAGTAGTCTTTATCAATTCCGTTAGGCAAATAAGGTTGCTCTACAAAAACAGTGTTCCACTGCCCCCCTTGCGACTTGTGGCATGTAATGGCATAAGAAAACTTAACCTGTAACGCGTTAAAATATTTATTAGCCTTTACTTTAGTGAATTTCTTATAATTACTACTCTCCTCTTCATAATCCTTCATTACTTCTTGATACAGTCGGTTTGAATCTTCATACGTTAATGAAGGAGATTCTGCCGAAATCGTATCTAAAAGCAACACCGTTTCTATAGGCGCCATACGCGGATAATCGACCATTCTCATTTTAACTTCGGCAAAACGAAATCCATACAATTCTTTAATCGAAAAAATCTCTAATACTTCAACGATATCTCCATTGGCAATAAATCCAGCTTCACTTGTTGGTTTAAGCCAGAAATAATTATTCTTTACAATCATTAAATAATCGCCTGCAGATAATTCATTTTCATTAAATAAAATACGATCTCTAATTTGCTGATTATAAAGATTTGCACGCTTGTTACTTCTAACAATGATTGCAGTCTCTTCATTACCTAAATCACTATAAGAATCGCTAATTGCATCCATGATTTCTTGTCCGTCAATCAGCCTTACAATGTCTTTATATGGGTTAACATCAAACTTAAAACTATCGTAAAACGTGCCCGATAACGTTTCCCTAAGAATGGTTGCATTAAATAAAATACCAGAATCTTGCTCTTGTCTAACTACTTCATCAAGCTCCATACAAACCACTTCTTTATCGTAATTTAACACCAAGGTCTTTTGCTCTAAAGCAGGACTTATATCTAGTTTTACTGGTGGTAACTGCGCTGTATCTCCAATTAGGAGCAATTTACAGTTATGTCCTGCGTAAACGTATTGCATTAAATCGTCTAACAAGGAATTACTTTCACTGTTTTTAGAATCCCCAGGAGTATCCGAAATCATAGACGCTTCATCGACTATAAAAATGGTGTTTTTATGTTTGTTGGGTTGCAAAACGAATTTTACACCACCACCTTTATCTTTTTTAGGAAAATATATTTTTTTATGTATAGTAAACGCCTCTTTCTTGGAATAATTAGAAATTACTTTTGCGGCACGACCTGTGGGCGCCATAAGCACAGCACTCTTTTTTATTTTCCACAAATTGCTTACAATCGTACTAACAATGGTCGTTTTACCTGTTCCAGCATACCCTTTTAATAAATAAAGCGATTTTGGATTGGAATTAAAAATAAATTCGGACAATTGAATTAATACAATATTTTGTTTTGTTGTAGGATTAAACGGAAACTGCTGTTTTATAAGGGAATAAAATTGTGATGCATTCATTTAGGAGGCTTCAGAAAAAAAATTATTCAAATATAGTAATGATTTTTACTCTTATAGGTTTTAACGAATAAAAAAAAATTGTAGATTTGCGTTAGACCTTATAATAAAATTAATTAACAAAAAACACTATGCTTACAATAATTCTTATTGCTGTTGCTGCTATTCTGCTTACGATTGGTTTAGTTTGGCTAATCGACAAATTTTTACCATCAGGCTTAAAACCTGTTATAATTATTGCACTTTGGGCACTTATAGCCTTCTTAGGTTACCAAACATTTATGTCGGTTTACACACCTATCCAATTCAATAAAATTAAAAACAAACGTTATGCTTTAGTTATTGAAAAGCTTATCGATATTAGAGATGCGCAATTAGCACACAAACAAGTGACAGGAACGTTTGCAGGAGAATTTGATCACTTAATTAAATTTATTGACACCGCTAAATATACAATTACACAACGTCGTGACTCTACTATTTTAGATGAAGAAATGACAAAAAGATATGGTGGTGTAGAATCTTATAAGGATATTATTATTATTGATACATTAGGATTTATTTCAGTTAAAGATTCTTTATTTAAATCTTCTCCTCGTTACAAAACGATGATGAACCTTCCTGCAGGTGTTGGACCAGAAGGTGCTAAGTTTAAATTAGAAGCTGGAACCTTAGAACAAAACGATGTTAAAATTCCTGTTTTCGAATCTTCTGTTAAGAAAGATGTTATTCTTTACGATCAAGAAAGAGACTTAGTAATTCAAGAAAACCAAGTTATTGCGGTAGACGGTGTAAATGGTGATGCTTTAATGGTAGGTTCTATGAATGAAGTTAAGACCAACGGAAACTGGCCAAAAACATATGGTGACGACGAATAGTAGTTCACATAATAACACACATAAGGAATTGTCCATTCAAATTAGTTTGAGTGGACTTTCTTTTTGTATATTAAATCCTAGCTTACATCAGATAGAGGTTTTAAAACATCTATCGTTTAATAAACACGAAACGCCTTATCAATTATTAGAGCATGTGCAGTCTTTATTTAATACCGAGGAAAGTTTAAAACAAGCCTTTAATAGTATTCAAATTATTCATAGCAACGAATTATCTACGCTAGTACCTAGTCCGTTATTTAACGAAGAGCATTTAGCCGATTATTTAAAATATAATTCTAAACTCTTAAAATCAGATTTCATCACGTTTGATACTATAGATTTAAACGACAGTGTGAACGTATATGTTCCTTACGTGAACGTAAATAATTTTATTTATGAGCAATTTGGCGAATTTACATTTAAACACGCCTCTACGGTTTTAATTGAAAGTATTTTACAAATTGAAAAAAATGCAGATGTTCCAAAACTTTACATTCATGTAGCCTCTCGCCATTTCGAAATTATAAGTATCAATTCTGGAGCGCTTCAGTTTTATAATACGTTTGAATACAGTACCGAAGAAGATTTTATATATTATCTCCTTTTCACTTTAGAACAATTAAAGCTAAATCCCGAAACCATTCAGCTTGTATTTGTAGGAGACATATTAAAAAACGACGCCTTGTATAATATAGCATACAAATATGTGCGCCACATTTCCTTTGGAAAACATAAAAATAACTTTACTTTTAGTCATCAACCACAAACTCAGCATGCCGAGTTTGTTATCTTAAATAGTTTTTAATGCGAATAATATCTGGATTATATAAAGGAAGACGAATTACTGCTCCAAAAAAGCTACCCGCTCGCCCTACTACCGATATGGCTAAAGAAGCCTTATTTAATATTTTAAATAACACGTATTATTTTGACGATGTTTCAGTTTTAGATTTATTCGCGGGAATAGGTAGTATTAGCTACGAATTTGCTTCTCGAGGTACGACTAAAATAACTTGTGTAGACCAAGAAGCAGACTGTATTAAATTTATTAATGACACTGCTGAAGGTTTTGAAATGCCAATTGATGCCATTAAAAGTGATGTCTTTAAATTTTTAGAAGGAACCACGTTAAAATCGACTATCATATTTGCAGATCCGCCTTACGCCTTCCCTGTCGAGGAATTTAGTAAAATTCCGCAATTGGTTTTCGAAAACAATTTATTGGAAGCCGATGGAGTATTAATAGTAGAACATTCTAAACATACCAATATCTCTAATTTAGAACACTATAAATACTCTAAAAGTTATGGCGGTAATATGTTTAGCTTTTTCGGTTACCCAGAAACAGAATCTGAAGACTAAAAATTAGTAGTTGCTTTTATCATATTAATTTTTAATTAATTAGGGAGTAATTCAGAAATTATAATATTATAAATTATAAAAATAAATTTAAAATATGTATTTTAGTTTACGCTAAGCATACTGTTTAGCACAGTTTAATACACAATTATATTAGTAAATATGAAAAAATTCATTTTGTTCGCCTTTACTTTAGCAGTAATGGTTTCTTGTACTGAACCCGTAAAACAATACACTACAAGTTCTCCTGAAATTGAAACAATTAAAACGTTACATGAATATTTTAAAGACAGTAATTATGACGGTCTTAAAGATTTGTACGCTGAAGATGCTGAAATTTACGAAAATTCTTTAGAACCTACAGCTGTATCTGATATGATACAACAAGGAAAAGAAGGACGTAAAGTTGTAGAAGGTTATGATTTTCCAGAAGGCGTAAAATGTGAGATGATTACAAATGATGCTGGAGAAAAATGGGTAAATAGCTGGGCTGTATGGTCTGGAAACATAAAAGGAAGCGAAACCGAAATTAAAGTGCCTATTATTTCTAGATTCTTATTTAAAGATGGTAAAATTGTAAAAGAATATAGTTACTGGGATAATTTACCAAGCTACAATGCTTTTGAAGAATTGGCTTCAGAAAAATTAGACAACTTAGAAGAAACATTGGAAGCAGATCAATAGTCTCTAATCCAAAATATTACAATAAAGCAAAGCCCTTTTTTATTAAATAAAAAAGGGCTTGTTTATTTAAGTAAATCTATAAGCCGAATCCTGTACCCTTTCTAAACGAAAAGGCCCTTATCATTTATCTGAGTGTACTATTACTAATACACTTTAGCTGCCCACCCTCCAATATCGAGCGTGCCGCCCTCAATCATTGGTATACATGGCATTGCACCACATAGAGTTTACCTGGTTTCACTACAGCATTACCTGTACATACTTTCTGTTGCACTTTTCCTAACCTCTCGGCTGGTGGCCATTAACCACTATGTTGCACTACGGTGTTCGGACTTTCCTCCATTCTAAAATATAGAATAGCGATAAGGCGATCTACTAGCTGGCAAAAATACAATAATTACGCACTAAAATAACTAAACTCTCATCTATTAAATTTAAAAGTTGTTAATAACTCGCGCTAATTTTTACATCCAAAACGGAATTATATTCATCGAATTTTTAACTTTGTTGCTCTAAGTAATTCTATGGAACATTTTATAGTATCGGCTCGTAAGTATAGACCCCAAACATTTAAAGATGTAGTTGGGCAACAAGCGATTACAAATACATTATTAAATGCTATAGAAAACAATCATTTAGCACAAGCCCTTTTGTTTACCGGACCGCGTGGTGTGGGAAAAACAAGTTGTGCTCGTATTCTTGCTAAAATGATTAATAGTAAAGGCGTTGATAATCCGGACGAAGATTTTGCTTTTAATGTTTTTGAATTAGATGCAGCCTCTAACAACTCTGTAGACGACATTAGAAACTTAACCGATCAGGTTAGAATACCACCTCAAATTGGTCAGTATAAGGTGTATATAATTGACGAGGTGCATATGTTATCTCAAGCCGCTTTTAATGCTTTTTTAAAAACATTAGAAGAGCCACCAAAGCACTGTATATTTATATTAGCTACCACCGAAAAACATAAAATTATTCCGACCATCTTATCTAGATGTCAGATTTTCGATTTTAAACGTATTACGGTTACAGACGCTAAAAATTATTTGAAATATATTGCTGAAGAACAAGGTATAACTGCCGAAGATGATGCATTACATATTATAGCACAGAAAGCAGATGGTGCAATGCGTGATGCCCTTTCTATTTTTGACCGTGTGGTTAGTTTTTCTGGCAAGAACTTAACAAGACAAGCCGTTACCGAAAATTTAAATGTTCTTGATTACGAAACCTTTTTTACAAGCACAGATTATATATTAGAAAATAAAATTCCAGATTTACTGTTGCAATTTAATACCACTTTGTCCAAAGGATTTGACGGACAACATTATATTGCAGGTCTAGCATCACACTTTAGAGATTTATTGGTTTGTAAAACACCGCAAACCGTAGAGCTTTTAGAAGTTGGAGAAGAAACAAAGCAGAAATATTTAGAACAAGCAAATAAATCGTCTCAGGAATTTTTATTGCAAGGTATAGCGCTTGCTAACGACTGCGATCTCAAATATAAAACCAGTAAAAACCAGCGACTCCTCGTCGAACTTTGTATCATGCAACTTGCCTCTATCACTTTTGATGGAGAAAAAAAAAATAGCAAACGGTTCATAATACCGCCTTCTTATTTTAGAGCAAAAGGCATTACTCCTATTCCTGTAAACAAACCGGCAGCTTCAAATACGAATCATTCAGAAGTACAGGAACCACAGGCTACGGAAACTTCAACATCCAATACACCTGCAAAAAAAGAAAATCCTTCAAAATTTTCGGATCCTAAAATTCCAAAAATTGTATTATCGAAGGATAATAAGCGAACTTCAGGTCTATCTTTAAAAAGTATTCGTGCTAAAAAAGAGCATGAAATTAGACAAAATGAAGTTGTTTACGACGAAGTTAATTTACCAACAGACGATTTCACAGAGGAAGACATGCAAACGGCTTGGAAAGATTTTGTGACTGTTCTTGAAGCTGAAGGTAAACATAATTTAGCATCCATTTTATCTATAGACACCCCAAAGTTAATAGATAAAACCACCATGAGAGTGGAGTATCCAAACCAGACAAATAAGGTAGAAGTTGAGCGTAGTCAGTTTCATCTCATGAGTTTTATACGGAAACGTTTAAATAATTTTGATGTGACTTTAGACATCATAATTAATGAAGAAAAAGAAAAGCAATACGCCTATACTCCGCGCGAGAAATTTGAAAGAATGTGCGATAAAAACCCGAGTTTAGAACTTTTAAGAAAAGCTTTCGATCTGGATGTTTAAGAAACTAACATATAATCCATTAGGTGTTTTTATTTTATTAATAATTACTACGCTTACGTGTTGCGATGGCAGACATAAATTAAATAAAAAACCAAGACAAGTTTTAGCCGATAACGGTATGCTTACCTCCTTTTCCGAGCGTATAAATTACTTACCTGAACACTATTCCGAAACCATTACGGATACCATTTTAAACAGCGGATTCAAAATTCATATGAAAACGTATAGTGATATGAATTCGAATGTGCTTAACGTAAAAACAAAAGGGAATATCGAAGTTAAAACATTTTACAGAGATGCCATGGCTGATGTGTCTGTTCAATTAAATAATCATACGATTTTTAATCAGACCATTTCAAAGACCTTTATTTCTAAACATATTAAAGAAGTTTCCGATGGACTTCAGCCCTATATATTAAAAAGTATTTGGATAGACGATACTTACGTTTCTTCTAAAAATTCTGTTAGTTTCAATATTTTATTCAACAAACCAGAAACCACGACAGAATACAAATCATATCTGCTTACAATTACAAACGAAGGTAATTACAAGATTACCGAAACCACAACTAAAATCTAAAGAGTATGCTAGGCTTAAAATTACCAACAGATCCAAGATGGGTTAATATCGTGGAAAAAAATGTAGAATTCATTTTAACCGATCACGCTTATTGCGAACAAAAAGCAACCAGTACAGCAATTTCCTTAATTGTTAGCTTTCCGGAGTATACAGATTTGGTTCAAGAAATGGTCGCTTTGGTAAAAGAAGAAATTAGTCATTTTAAGATGGTGCACGACAAAATTTTAGAAAATGGTTGGGTATTAGGTCGTGATAGAAAAGACGAATACGTTTTAAAACTCATTACATTTTTCCCTAAAGGCGGAAGCAGAACCACACAATTAGTGCATCGTTTATTGTATGCCGCTTTAATTGAAGCAAGAAGTTGTGAGCGCTTTAGATTATTATCGGAAGAATTAGAAGATAAAGAATTAGCCGAATTTTACAGAAAACTTATGGTAAGTGAAGCAAACCATTACACTATGTTTTTAGGATTCGCCAGACAATATGGCGATAAAGACGAAGTGAACGAAAAATGGCAAAATCTCTTAGACTTTGAAGCTAAAATAATGGCTGATCTGGGGAAAAGCGAAACCATTCACGGATAATTCAATTTATTTAATCTTCACCAATTCCCATTTATTGCATCGCGAAAGCTTTTAAAACCTCTATAACATAATCTACGTCTTGTTTTGTATTATAATGAGAGAAAGAAAATCGAATTGATGGCTTTTTAAAATCCTCGTCGCTTAAAATTTCAGCTAAAACATGAGATCCTTTTTGGCTCCCACTTTGGCACGCACTACCTCGAGAACACGCTATACCTTTTAAGTCTAATTGAAACAAAAGCAGTTGGGTTTTATTCGCTTCAAAAGGAAAACACACATTTAACATGGTGTAGGCAGTGTGCTCTATATTTGAAGAGTCTCCATTAAAAGTAATTTTAGGAAATGCATGTTTAAGTTCTGTAGCAAAATAAGCTTTTAAATCGCTCACAGCTTTTCGTTCCAACTCCAAATTTTGATATGCTAATTTAAAAGCCGTTTCCAAGCCCACAATATTATGTACGGCTTCCGTCCCTGCTCTTAATCCGCGTTCTTGTTCTCCTCCATGAATCATAGCGTGTAAACCAGAATGTTTTCTTATAAAAGCAAATCCAACGCCTTTCGGACCATGAAATTTATGAGCGCTAGATGCTATAAAGTCCACAGGAATATCTTGTAAATCTAATTCGTAATGTCCGATAGATTGCACGGTGTCACTATGAAACAGTGTATTTGTAGCTTTACAAAGTGTCGCAACCCGTTTTAAATCTAATAGACTTCCTATTTCATTATTAACATGCATTAAACTCACCAACGATTTCTCTTCAGAAGATTCCAAAAGTTGTTGTAAATGAGAATAATTTACTGTGCCATTGTCTTCTAAAGAGACATAGTCGACAGAAATATTATAATTATCGACTAAAAAATCAATGGTATGCAAAACGGCATGATGCTCTATTTTAGAAGAAATAATACGTTTAACTCCCAAATCTCTCACGGCACTTAAAAGCACTAAATTATCGGCTTCGGTACCTCCGGATGTAAACACAATTTCGGAAGCCGAAACGTTTAATTGCTTGGCAATAGTCTTTCTAGCTGTTTCAACTAATGTTTTTGAAGAACGACCGAAACTATGCGAAGAAGATGGATTACCATAATATTCACTCATAACATCAGTCATTTTAGTAATAACATCTTCTCTAATTTTAGTGGTCGCAGCACTATCAAAATACACCTTTTTCATATCACAAAATTACTTCAAATAAAATTACTTTCAATAAGTCTCGTTATATTTGTCAAATCATTATTTTTGCCAATAAATAAATTTCTATGCGTAAGTTATCCTTCATTATTTGCTTAAGTCTTTTCACTCTTTTATCCTGTGATGACGGCGATATTATTACAGTTGATTTTGAATTCGATTTAACTTACGAAAGTTGTGGAGAATTGGTGTTTTATAACATAAAATCTGATCCCTACGAATCTATTTCCTTAAAAATAACATCTCCTGAAATTACTTTAGAAGATCTATTAGAGGTTGGCGAAGATAATACACTAATTACCACAGTTGATATCAGTTCTTCAAATCCATTTAATTACCGTGCCTACGACTCAGATCCTTCAGATTTTTTCTGTAACGATGTTCCTCCTTCGGATGTATTAATAACTAACGATTTAGAAAGCACATCTGGCGTGGCTACTATTACAACACTTTTAATTGAAGATGATAATGATGGTATTCCTGCAGATGTGGAAGATGAAAATCTAGATGGTGACGACGATCCAAGTACAAATCCGACAGATACCGATGGAGATGGTATTCCAGATTATTTAGATGATGATGATGATGGTGATAATATAAAAACCAGTAGTGAATCGCCTAACTATGTGGAGGGCACAGGATTTGTAGATTCTTTAGACACCGATGGAGATGGCATTCCTGATTATTTAGACCCGGATGATGATGGCGATGGCGTGCTAACGCGTGATGAAGAAAATAAAAGTCAAGATCAGAACCCTGCCAACGATATTACTTTCAGCAGTATTGGTGCCGATTATTTAAACCCAGAAGTTGCTGAAACAGTTCCTGCTACAGCCTACAGACAGCACACCATAGAGCAATCTTACGAGATTAGTACTATTCTAACCAACATTCAATTACCTGGTGTGAGTCAGGATGTATTTAATTTAGGAACTTTAGATGATACTGCGACTAGCAATGATCGCTATGTTACCCCAGAATTTCCTTAATTAATCTAAAATTTGCTCGGCATGTGCTTTTGTTTTTACCTTTGAGATAACATCTTCAATGATCCCCTCTTCGTTAACTACAAAAGTTGTTCTATGGATCCCGTCATATTCACGCCCCATAAACTTTTTAGGTCCCCAAATTCCGAAGGCATTAATCACCGTTTTGTCTTCATCGGCTAATAATGGGTATTGAAACTCGTGTTTGTTTTTAAAATTACTTTGGCGTTTTTCACTATCGGCACTTACACCTAAAACTTCATAATTAAGCGCTTTAAAACGTTCATAATTATCTCTTAAATTACAAGCTTCTGCAGTGCAACCTGGTGTACTCGCCTTAGGATAGAAAAAAATTACTAATTTTTTACCTTTATAATCATTTAAAGAAATTATATTGCCATCTTGATCTTTGGCCGAAAAATCTGGAGCCTTATCTCCTATTTTTAAAGTTGTCATATTTTTTTAATTTATTCAAAAATACAATAATGACTAAACAAGAAAAAGTAGAGTTTGTTATAAATACCTTAAATGATTTATATCCTGAAATTCCGATTCCTTTAGATCATAAAGATCCATATACTTTATTAATAGCCGTTTTAATGTCGGCGCAAAGTACAGATGTTCGCGTAAATCAGATTACACCACTATTATTTGCAAAAGCAGATAACCCTTACGACATGGTAAAACTTACTGTCGATGAAATTCGTGATATTATAAGACCTGTTGGTTTGTCTCCTATGAAAAGTAAAGGAATTCATGGGTTATCGCAGATTTTAATTGATAAACATAATGGTGAAGTTCCTAAAACCTATGAAGCCTTAGAAGAGTTACCTGCCGTTGGACACAAAACCGCCGCTGTAGTTTTATCTCAAGCTTTCGGCATTCCTGCGTTTCCTGTCGACACCCATATTCAGCGCTTAATGTACCGTTGGAATTTAAGTAATGGTAAAAACGTAATACAAACTGAAAAGGATGCAAAACGTTTATTTCCAGAAGAACTATGGAACGATTTACATTTGCAAATAATTTGGTACGGGCGTCAATATTCTCCTGCTAGAGGTTGGGACTTAGAGAAAGACATTATTACAAAAACCATTGGAAGAAAAACAGAAATCGATAAATACTATAAAACAAAAAAGTCCTGATTAAATCAGGACTTTTTTGTTTTTAGTTTAAAATAATTTTAAACTTTTCTTTGTTACCATCTACAACACCTAATGCTTTAGAATAATCTAACAGAAACTTTAAAGTTTCTTTTTTTGGATGTAATTTAATTTGACTTGACGTCTTAGAGTAAAGTTTAGCCATTAATAATATTTTAAAGTTATTAATATAATAACGGCAATTATATTTATTTAGTATTCTAATTTGTTAAAACAATATTATTTTTTTCAATCATTTTTCGCATATTAATTAATGCATAACGCATGCGTCCCAAGGCCGTATTAATACTTACTCCTGTTTTATCAGATATTTCTTTAAAACTCATGTCGTTATACATACGCATTAAAATAACTTCTTTCTGATCTTCTGGCAACTCCTCGATTAAGCGTCTTACATCGGTTTCTACTTGATCTTTTATAAGTTGTTTTTCTGCATTTAGAGAAGAGTCACTTAAAACTGAAAAAATGCTAAACTCGCCAGAATTATCAAATTTAGGCATGCGGTTGTTTTTTCTAAAATAATCGATAACAAGATTGTGCGAAATTCTCATAACCCAAGGAATAAACTTGCCCTCTTCGTTATAATTTCCCAACTTAAGCGTATTAATTACTTTTATAAAGGTGTCTTGAAAAATATCTTCGGCGACGTCTCTATCATAAACTTTGGAATAAATAAATCCATAGATTTTTTGCTTATGCCTTATAATAAGGGTTTCCAAAGCCTGTTCATTTCCTTTTATATAATCGCTTACTAATACAGCATCCGTGATAAGTTCTTTTTGCATAACAATACTTTTAAAATGCAGAAAATGGTAAATTTTCCTATTTGGGTTAACATGTTTTAAAAGTAATTGTGCAGTATAGGCTGTATATTTATGTGGATAGTATTCGGCCAAATATATAAATATTCCTAAACAAATCACAAATTATTATTTATATTTTTTTTAACATTTTAATGGGCAACAATCTACTTTCCTAGCTGAAATACTTATGTTATCTTTGGAAATTATACGTAAACGAAGCTATGAGTATCAACCTTTCTGAAGTAAATCCTAAAGAAAACATCATAATCAAGGGTGCAAAATTGCATAACCTGAAAAACATTGATGTCGTCATTCCAAGAAACAAACTTGTTGTTATTACAGGGCTTTCGGGTTCAGGAAAATCAAGTTTAGCTTTCGACACCTTGTATGCTGAAGGACAGCGCCGTTATGTGGAAAGTTTATCGAGTTATGCACGTCAGTTTTTGGGCCGACTTAATAAACCAAAAGTTGATTATATAAAAGGTATAGCTCCTGCCATTGCTATCGAACAAAAGGTGAATTCTACGAATCCAAGATCGACAGTGGGTACCACAACTGAGATTTACGATTACTTAAAATTGTTATTTGCCAGAATTGGTCGTACCTACTCGCCTATTTCGGGACATGAAGTAAAAAAAGATACCGTAACCGATGTCGTTTCGTATATAAAAACATTTAGCGATGGCGATAAATTATTGCTCTTAGCCCCTTTTATTCTTGAAGACGGTCGCGAATTAAAGGATAAACTTAATGCATTAAAGCAGCAAGGTTATGCAAGGATTAAAATTGATGACAACGTTACTAGGATTGAGGACGCACCAGACAACACTAAAGTGGAGTCGATTGAATTGGTGGTAGACCGAATTATTGTTAGAGACGACGAAGATTTCTTAAATCGTTTAGCCGATGCTATCCAAACCGCTTTTTACGAAGGAAAAGGAACCTGTTCTATTCAGACATTAAGCGATAATTCAACCCGGACGTTTAGCAATAATTTCGAATTAGATGATATTACTTTTTTAGAACCTAATGTGCATTTATTCAGTTTTAATAATCCTTATGGTGCCTGTCCTACTTGCGAGGGTTATGGGGATATTGTGGGAATAGACGACGATTTGGTGATTCCAAACACGGCACTTTCAATCTACGAAAATGCTGTTTTTCCTTGGAGAGGAGAATCTATGAGTTGGTTTAGAGACCAATTAGTAAACAATTCTCATAAATTTAACTTCCCTATTCACAAGCCTTATTTCGAGCTAAGCGATGCGCAAAAACAACTTATTTGGGATGGAAATCAGTATTTTGAAGGGTTATCGAGTTTCTTCGCAGAGCTAGAATCTAAAGCTTATAAAATTCAGAATCGCGTCATGCTTTCACGCTACCGTGGCAAGACAAAATGCAAAACATGCCAAGGAAAACGATTACGTAAAGAAGCCAATTACGTTAAAGTTGGTGGTAAAACCATTACTGATTTAGTAGAATTACCTTTCGATAAATTAGCCGTCTTTTTTAACGGATTAGAACTCAATGAAAATGATACTAAAATTTCGAATCGCTTATTGAAAGAAATCAATAGTAGAATAGAATTTTTATCGAATGTAGGATTAAATTATCTTACTTTAAATAGACGCTCTAACACATTGTCTGGTGGTGAAAGTCAGCGTATTAACTTAGCTACATCTTTAGGAAGTAGCTTGGTAGGTTCCATGTATATATTGGACGAACCAAGTATTGGATTACACCCAAAAGACACCGAACGTTTAATTGGAGTTCTTAAAGCATTACGAGATTTAGGTAACACCGTTATAGTTGTAGAACACGACGAAGACATCATGCAAGCTTCGGACGAAATTATTGATATTGGTCCAGAAGCAGGAACTTTTGGCGGTGAAGTCGTTGCTACCGGAACATACTCGGATATTTTAAAATCGAATTCCTTAACTGCCAAATATTTAAATGGCGAAATGGAAATTAAAGTACCTAAAAAACGTATTTCCTCAAAATATCAGATTGAAATTCTTGGAGCTCGCGAACATAATTTAAAAAATGTAAACGTCACATTTCCACTTAACATGCTTACTGTAGTTACAGGTGTTTCGGGTAGTGGAAAAAGCACCTTAGTTAAAAAGATTTTATATCCCGCCATACAAAAAGAACTGACTGGCTTTGGGGATAAACCTGGACAATTTTCAGAGTTAAAAGGAAATTATAGCACCATTAAAAATATCGAGTTTATCGATCAAAATCCTATTGGTCGTTCTTCCCGTTCTAATCCTGTAACCTATGTTAAGGCTTACGACGATATTAGAAATTTATTTGCAAACCAAAAACTAAGTAAAATTAGAGATTATAAGGCCAAGCATTTTTCTTTTAATGTTGATGGTGGCCGATGCGAAACATGTAAAGGTGAAGGTGAAGTAACCATAGAAATGCAATTTATGGCCGATGTGCATTTACAGTGCGAAACCTGCAACGGAAAACGATTCAAAAAGGAAGTGTTAGAAGTTACATTCGAAGATAAATCTATAGATGATGTTTTAAACATGACTATTGATGATGCAATCTCATTTTTTGATTTACACAAAGTCACAAAAATAAAAAACAAACTTCAACCACTCCAAGACGTAGGCTTGGGTTATGTTACTTTAGGCCAAAGCTCTTCTACCCTTTCTGGTGGTGAAGCACAGCGTATTAAATTGGCAACCTTTTTAGGAAAAGGTAATACCAAAGAAAAAGCACTCTTTATTTTTGATGAGCCAACTACAGGTCTGCATTTCCATGATATACAGAAATTATTAAAATCCTTTAGAGCTTTAATCGAAAAAGGGCATTCTATTATAGTTGTGGAACACAATTTAGAACTTATAAAATGTGCCGACTACATTATAGATTTAGGTCCTGGTGGCGGAGAATATGGTGGAGAAATTGTTGCTTTTGGTACACCCGAAGAACTCGTTAAAAATAAAAATAGCCTAACGGCAAAATACCTAAAAGACAAAATCTAAATCGAGTATTTAATAAAATAAAAAGGCTGCAGTTCCTATAATGGCCATAGCTACAGGAACAACTAAAGCTATAAATACTACAGAAATTAATAAAGCTTTTACAAAACTTGTTCTTTTTCGTGATTTATAAAACTTACGGATTGCCAAATATAAATACACAAAACTTAGTATTAATATAAGTTTTTTGGAAAGATCAGGCAGTTCGATCATAAAGTGAACCAGAGTAAAAAGGCTAAACATTATAAACAAAAAAGCAAAATAGTACAGACTAAATACCAAATGCTCAGCATAATGTCTTTTTTTATAATGCATTAGGTATAAAAAGAAGGCAAATATAGGCAGTAGTACAAATAATGAAATGGGAACATAATTATAAAAGGTATCTATTAATGGTGCACTACTTTTATCCTTATAAAATTTAAATACTTGTAAATAAAACGTTTTCTCGAACGTGCTTGCATTAGAATCTACCCCTAAGCCTTTTAAAACTTGATCTCCAGATGCACCTACCTGTACTAGAGAATCTAAGGTAAACCTGTTAAATTTTGTTTTATTACCTTTATTTAATTGAATTTCAAGGTTGTCTAGGTTTTGTGTATTAAGTTGTAAAGAATCTTTTACTATCCCTGCATCCATGGTTTTAAAATTCTCCGCTACTTCAGCGTCTAAAAGCTTTTCTTGTTTAGTTACTTGAAATGAAAATAAAAAGAAAAATACCACACTAGCAAACAAATAAAACTGGGCTGGGTTTAAATATTTTAATCGTTTTCCTTCTACAAATTGTAAGGCTAAAAATCCTGGTCTGAATAATAAAGGTAAAAAACTCTTGAAAAAGCGAGCATCCACCGAAAAATAGTTATTAATCGTATTTTTAAAAATATCGTTTACAGTTAATTCTTCGTGATAATTCTGCCCGCAATTTGGACAATATTTAAAGGCATCATCACAACTGAACTCACAATTTTTACAGGATTTACTCATAAATGGAAATAAAAATCTAAAAAGTGAAGATAAGTAACTTTTTAATACATCTTATAATTAATTACCTTAGTCCCTTATAACATCCCACTATGAAATATAATATTATTAAAGAAAACATTGTATATAAAGATTTTTTCACCGTAAAAAAAGCGACGATTACACATGACACATTTAAAAGCGACCAACAAGTAAAAGTAGTTAGAGAATGTTTAGATCGTGGTAGTGCCATCGCCATTGTTTTGGTAGAAAAAGATACAGATTCTATCTTACTAATTAACCAGTTTAGATACCCTACAATAATGCATCCGGAATTCGATGGTTGGCTTACAGAAATTGTTGCCGGCTGTATGGAAGCCGATGAAGACCCAATGGAATGCGCTAGACGTGAGGTAGAAGAAGAAATCGGGTATCAGGTTAAGCACATGGAGTTTATAGGTGACTATTTTGCTTCGCCTGGAGGAACATCGGAAAAAGTAAATGCATTTTATGCTGAAGTTAATTCCACAGATAAAATATTTAAAGGTGGTGGTCTTGACTCTGAACAAGAAGATATTCAGCTTATAAAGCTTCCCATTTCAGAACTAAAAAGTAAACTTAATGCACATGCTTTTAAGGATGCGAAAACTATTATAGCGTTGCAGTGGTTGTTATTAAATAAATACTAAGCGTTAAGTAAATGCTATTTTAATTATCGAAAACAAACGAAGTGGGTAAATTTTATACATTATTGTTATCATAATTAACATTTTACTGATTTTAATTCAAAATCATTTTCATTCTTGGCACGCTGTTTGCTTTTACAACCATACGAACCAAAAATTGATAACTATGAAATCACTTTTTACTTTACTTAGTCTAGTTATTTTTGCTGTTCCTACGGTGCAAGCAAATACATATACGCCTTCCGAAGCGAAGATTGCTAAATATAATAATCCGAAATCATTTATTTTTAATGAAGGTGGTGTGGAATTTTCAATCTTTCAGGATGGACAATTCGACTTTTATATGCAAGGTGTTAACGACAATGTAAACTTTGCATTTAATTCTCCTAATATTCAATTTAGTTTTAACACCGGTTATAATTATAATCCGTATGTACAATTCGACGAATATGGAGCAATAATACAAATACAGAGTGTTCCGATTTATTACGATTACTATGGCCGTATTATTAGAGCAGGAAATGTAGACATTAATTACAACAGTTACGGACTAGTGTCTCATATTGGAAATATGAATATTTACTATAATAATTATGTATACACACATTATTCTGGATATATAAATCCGCGTAATATGGGGTATGTCTATAAACCTTGGCATAGTTATTATCGCATTCCAGAACCAAGTTATTGTGTAGTTTACCATACGCCATACAGACAAAATTACCGTCCAGTAAGACGGACCTACTCAAAACCTTACCAAAATAATACGAGGCCTGTCGTTAATAGATATTCTAATAAGTCCTATAATACCAGGTCTTATAATCAATCGAGAACTGATACTAGACCACGAGCAGTTTCGACAACTAGTACAAGATCTAGTAATTTAATTAAACCAAACTCAAGTAATAGTAGTACGCGAGCAAACAACTCTACTAGAACAAGTACAAGAAATAATAATAACAGTAGAGTAACCAACAATACAAATACATCCAAATTATCAAGTACGCGTACACAACAAGCTAGCAACACTCAAGTTGTTAAAAATCAACCTCGCGCTACACAAAACACAACTACAACTGCTAAGCGCTCTACACGTACAGCGACATCAACAGCAACAAATGCACGTAATACTTCTACAAGAACATCGTCGGATAGTAACTCTAGAAGTATAAGCGAAAACACGAATACTAGAACATCTAATTCCTCTAGACAAAGAGGTTAGGTAGAATCATTTACAATTTAATCCAATCCTGTGAAACCTTTAAAAACGGTCTCACAGGATTTTTTAGTTTCTTTTTAGAATAGTATTTAGCAATTTTGTGATATCCCCAGAAAAATTAAAAAAGTAGCAAATCCCGCCATATACCAATCCTATTATAGCCGACTTTAAGCCGATATTAATAACAGGATGAAAAGGGAAATCCCAGAAATAAAATACAAACGCAGTGGCTAAGATTAAAAGAAAAACTTTAAATGTATTTTCTGAAAATGGTAGAATTCCAAATTTTTTATATACAAACAACACCTTAATAACATTATACAAAAACACAGAGATAAAAGTAGCATAAGCCGCGCCGTTTAAACCATACAATGGTATAAAGTAGATGTTTAACAATACCGAAATAACGGCCAAAAACACGCCTTGAACTAATACGGTTCTATAGTAATCACTATTAAACAATATGGAATTATTATTCCCTAAAAGACTGTCGAATAATTTCGCGAGACCAATTAAAAATACAACTAAAATACCATTACCAAATTGTTCTGGTATTAACCGATATAATTCATTAATATTAAGAATAATGAGAAGGTAAATAAACCCGCTAACTATCAATAAATTTAAAGACGATTTCTTGTACAAGTCTTTTAGCCCTTCTTTATTCTTTTCATTTAAATATTTAGCTGTCAACGGATTTGTAATTTGGTGCATTGAGCGCAAAGGCACTCCAATTACAGAAGCAATATAAATGGCCACACTATAATAGGCTACATTTTCGAGTATATTATAAAACCCTATCATGAATTTATCAATCTCTAAAATAACATTAGCCACAGATCCCGCTATAATTATTAACGTGGTATACTTTAAAATAGCTACAAGATTAGAAGGTCTAGAAAATTTTATCACCGGACGCTTAATACTAAAGGCGTAAACCATCATAATACACGTGCGCAATACATATAATAAAACAATATATACAATAAGCTGATCTACTGAAATAAGCTCCAGATATAGTACAAATAATAAAATCATTGTTCCCAACCTGTGAAAAACTTCTTTCATAAAGTTTCCGAAAACCGATTGCATTTGTACTTTCGCCCAAGAATAAAACACTTCGAAATAAGCGAAAACAATGGCCGAAATATAAATAAGCCAGACATAATCCTTCACTAACTCATTATCGTTTGCGATCCAAGTACTAATCGTATCGAAAGCGAAATATCCGATAGCTCCAAATGGTATAATAATAACTAACGGCAGAAATAGTATTAAGGTTAGAAAACTATTTTGAGACTGACGCGTTTTAAATGTAGAAAAGAATTTAATAATCGTATTATTTACACCAAAAGCCATTAAAGGCATTAAAATATTTGCCGTAGACAAAATAAAGGTAATCAGACCAAAATACTCGTCACTTAAGAAACGAGTAAATAAAAACAATGTATTTATTGCTCCTAACCCGAAGCCCAAATAGGTTACAATCGTGTTTTTTATAGATTGATTTATTACAACTCCCATTATAAAATTTTTGAGAGTGATTCGGTCAGTGCTCGCCTACTATATTTTTGCAAACCTATGGGATAAGATTGCAAACTTCCTTTTTTAAAGGATTCATAATGATTTAATATTACGTGTTTTAATCCTGCGTAATCCTTGTATAAAAAGTATTGTCCGGTATTGGTTGTCTTTAAAATTTGTTCTACATCTGTAGCTTCTGGCCCCATTGCAACTATAGGCCGATTCGATACCATATATTCAAATAATTTCCCTGGAATTATACATTTAGTATCTTCAGAATCTATTTCGATTAACAACAAGACTTGAGATTGTTTTTGGAACACTATAGCCTCTTGATGAGAAACATATCCAACAGCATTTAAATACCTATTTAAACCAAATTTTTCTATAGATTCAAGCACGTCTTCACCAATACTCCCTACCATATTAAGCTGAAAATCCTGAGCAAATTCGGGATTTGCCTTTACCAAATCGCTTAAAACGCGCCATAAAACTATTGGATTACGCTTAGATAGCAAAGATCCAATATGGGCTAATGTAAATTTTTTATCTAAAGAAATTGCGCCAGTTGAAACCTTATCATAGCCATTTGTAATAACATGAATAGGAGCATTGGTAATCGCCTCGAATTCCCTTTTTGTCGGACTACTAGTCACAATTATACCGTCTGCAGTATTTAAAACTTGAGACTCCAATCGCTTATGCTTTGCTTCGGAAGCCCTTGTTAATTTTAATTCTTTATGGTAACCAATAGTCGTCCACGGATCCCGAAAATCGGCAATCCATTTCACCCCAAAGTGCTCTTTTAATTTTAAACCAATTAAATGTACACTATGTGGAGGACCTGTTGTTATAATGGTATCTATTTTATGCTTAGATATATAATCTGATAATAATGCCACAGACGGTTTTACCCATGACTTTCTAGCATCTGGAATAAAAAAATTACCACGTATATAAAGCATTAAACGCTCTATCCTACTCTGCTTAGTCCGTTCTGTAATAATGCCTTTACTAATAGTTGTGGCCTTTTTTCCTGTCAATAACTTAGCAAACTTGTAAGGCTCTCGAATAGGTGATTTCAGAATAGTTAGATCTTCAGAAACATCATCTAATAAACTGTTATCGACTAGAGGATAGTCTGCATTATCGGGAATAAAAACTATAGGATTTATATTAAAATCGGGTAAGTATTTTACAAATTTTAGCCATCGTTGTACACCAGGACCTCCAGCAGGTGGCCAGTAATAGGTTACGATAAGCACATTTTTTTTCATTGTGTTGTTCTAAAAACTTAATCTACTTTGGTAGACCTATTTTTCAATCCGAAAAATAATCCCAATACAATTAGAATACCTAATACAACAGAACTTGCAAGTGCAATTGTGCTCCCTTTTTTAATAACTGCGGGTTCAAATTTAAATTCTATAACATGATCTCCTGCCGGAATATCCAAACCGCGCAATATATAATTCACACGCTCATGTGGTACTAAAGTATTATCAATATACGCATTCCAACCTTCGGAATAGTATATTTCTGAAAATACTGCAAAACCATTTTGAGTGTTATTCGATTTATACTTAATATAGTTCGGCTTATACTCTATAGCTTGAATAGAAGCAGTGGAATCTATGACGTTTGTAGTATATTTAATCGATTTTGATGTAGAGACTGCAACATGTTTTGTATTTAAACTGTCTAATTTCTGAATCTCTTCATTGGCAGAATCCACGGTTTCCACTCGATTAACAAACCACGCATTGCCATTTGCATCGGTATTTTCGTAAGGGAAGTAACCTCCTTTTTCATCTTGAGCAATAATATATTTTGTGTTTAACATATTTAACACATTGATATTATTTTTAGAAATATAAAAATCGAATACTTCGTTGTATCGTCCTAGTTTGGCCGCGTGATAACCATTTAAAGAATTATGAAAATAAGAAGCTCTGGCCGCGCCAGAAGTTACATCGAATACTCTAAAATGTGCAGTATCTTTCAATATCTGTAAATCTGCACTATTTGCTTGAAATGGTTTATTTATTTGGGAAGCCGATTTAAAGTCGTCGTTATTCACATAACGTCTATCCACACCAATTAAATCAAATAAAATTAAGACAGCAAAACACACAACAACAAGTGTTTCTGATAACTTTTTCTTTAAAAACAAAAAGATTACACCTCCAGAAAGTAATACAAAAATTAATGTTCTTAATGTATCACTCGTAAACATAGATGCGCGATCTGCACGAATGGCATCAATAAATTCTTGTCCGTAATTCTGAGCATAATACCCATCATTTCCTCCTACAAAATCGAATAATGTCGATTTAGCCAATAATAATAGAACGGCTAATCCTGTTGTAATTCCGACAGCATATTTTAAACTATTAAATTTCTCTTCCTCGGAAACGGTAGGTTTAAATAGTTTTACCAATCCGAATACTCCTAAAACGGGAACACACAATTCTAATATCACTTGTATGGAACTTACTGCCCTGAACTTATTGTACATCGGTACATAATCGATAAATAAATCTGTTAACAGACCGAAGTTTTTTCCAAACGATAATAATAATGACAACACCGTTCCGCCAACTAACCACCATTTTAAACGTCCTTTAACCAAGAATAATCCAAGAACAAATAAAAATAATATTACCGCACCTACATAGGCAGGCGCTTCAACAATAGGCTGAATTCCCCAATATGTTGGTGTTTGCTTAACAATTTCTCTAGCCTGAACAGGTGTTGCTCCACGCTTTAAGTTAAATTGATAGTATTCGGAATCTCTCCCAACATCTTCATGACTTCCACCTCCAAATATTCGAGGGATAAAAAGGTTTAAGGCTTCTAATTTTCCGTAACTATATTCTGTAATATAATCTTTATCTAATCCTGTAGATGCCGCTTTTGGCGAACCATCTGCATTTATAGTTAATTCACTCTGGCCTCGTGTACTTTCTTTAACATATTCCTGAGTTGCTAAAATATTGGTTGCATTTAATCCGATAGACAAAATAACGGCTACCAGCAAAATACTTACAGCTTTAAAAAACTCTGGTAATTCTTTTTTCTGATACGCATCTACTAAATAGGCAACGCCTAAAATTAAGACCAATAGCATTAAATAATACGTCATTTGGTAGTGATTAGCCACCAATTCTAATCCCATCGCCACTGTGGTTAACAGAAATCCTGCAATATATTTGCGTTGAAAGGTTAGTAAAATACCACTTAAAACTAAAGGCATATATGCAATAGCGTGAGCTTTACTATTATGCCCCACGCCTAGTATAATAATTAAATAGGTAGAAAAACCAAATGCCAAGGCTCCTAAAGCCGCGAGTTTAAAATCGACTTTTAAAGTTAGAAGCAAAATGTAAAACCCTATAAGATATAGAAACAGATAATCGGCCGGTCTTGGTAAAAACCGAATCGTTAAATCTAATTTTTTAATGTAGTTATGCGGATATTTTGCACCAAGCTGATACGTTGGCATTCCTCCAAAAGCACTATTGGTCCAATAGGTTTCTTCTCCCGTTTGGGCCTTAAAATCCTTTTGGTGTTTAGACATCCCAATATAATGCATGATGTCGCTCTGAAAAATTTCTTTTCCTTTTAAAACGGGACTAAAATAGGCTAACGAAATAATTACAAAACCTATAAGTACTAAAAAATGTGGTAGTAGTTTCTTAACTGAAAATGACATGAAAATGTGTTAAACTTAGATTCCGAAAATTAATCAATTTCTTCGTAATCTACATATTCACCTACATTTTTATTTGAAGTTTCTTGTTTTGGTATTTTATCTATTACAACTTCTCCCTCTGGTGGAGCTTGTTGACGCTTTTGTTGGTTAGCATTAAATTGTGAACCGAATTTTTCTTCCGCCTTTTTCACGAAAAATTGCATAATTACAGGAGCGAATAATCTTAAAAGAATCTTCCCACCAAACCAAATTAGTAAAATTATTAATATCGTTCTCATTAAACCTGTTGCCGAGGCGTATTGAAGCATAGTTAGTATTTTAAGCAAAAATACAATTCTTATATTTTAAAATGAATTGTAAATTGATAAAAAAAATATAAAATCTCTATCTTTGGAGGCTAGATCGCAAACGACTTAATCCATGAAAACCTATTTAGCCTTAATTATTTGTGCCATTCCTGCATTTGTCTTCGGACAATACACAGATGTTATCAATTCCAATAGGCCCGGAGTGTCTAAAAGTGCATATGCCGTTGGGGTTAATGTGATACAATTTGAAGCTGGTCCTTATTACAGTAAAGAAAACCATGTTCCGCTACAATATGAAACTAGTGGTGGTGGCGTAGATTTTGCTGGCCGTTATGGTTTAATTTGGGAGCAGTTAGAACTTATCGTAGACGGAACGTTTCAAGCAGACACTTATACAGATAATCGCTCTTCTATAGAAGACGAATATTCACGCTCTAATTTTAAAACCTTATCTGTAGGTGCCAAATATTTACTTTACGATCCGTACAAAAATGCACACTTAGAGAAACCAAATCTTTACAGCTGGAAAGCAAACCATAGTTTTAAATGGAGTAAATTAATTCCTGCAGTCTCTATATATGCCGGTGCAAATTACGATACAGAACTTAATCCATTTACACCACAAGGTATTGAAGGATTTAGTCCTAAAATTGAGATTATGACACAACATAATTTTGTGAGTGGTTGGGTTTTAATTATGAACTTATCTAAGAATAGAATAGGCATGAAAGACTCTAGCGATCAAGATGCCTCGGACCTTCAGTATATTTTTACTTTAACACATAGTTTTGGTAAAAAATGGGTGGCTTTTGGAGAATATCAAGGTATAAAAAGTAATTTTTATGCAGATGATTTATTCCGATTAGGTGGCGCTTATTTAGTAAGTAAGAATCTGCAATTAGACACCGCTGTTACCTTTAATGTAAAAGATACACCTACCGTATTTGGCTTAAATTTTGGTGCGTCTTACAGAATAGACTTACACAAAGACAAAGAAATTGAAGCGTCTACTGGTTTTCCAACAAATAAAAACCAAGGAAAAAACAAGAACACGGAAAGCGAATATTATAAATTTGGTGAAGATTTAGATAGCGCTCCAACCGAATATAAAATGGATAATTAAAATAGCATTTGTTTTATTCTAACCGATAAACATTTCACGCTACACAAAATTAACTGAATACTAGAAATCATTAAATGATTACACTAAAAGAAGTATTAACGAAAAAAGAACTTAAGGCTTTTGTAAAATTTCCATTTGAACTTTACAAAGGTTCTCCATATTGGGTTCCTCCAATTATTTCGGAAGAAATGGAGGTTTTTAACAAAGGAACCAATCCTGTTTTCATGGATGCCGATGCCAATTTGTTTTTAGCCTATAAAAACAACAAAATTGTTGGTAGAATTGTAGTAATCATAAACAAATTAGATCTTAAACAATCTCATAATAAAATCCGTTTTGGTTGGTTTGACACCATTGATGATATTGAAGTCACTAAAGCATTACTTAATAAGGCCAACGATATAGGAAAACAAAACAATTTGGAATACATGGAAGGTCCTATTGGCTTTTCTAACTTGGATAAAGTTGGCGCTTTAACCGAAGGTTACGACCATATTGGTTCGATGGTAACTTGGTATAATTATCCGTATTATGTCGAGCATTTTCTAAGTTTAGGAATGGTTCAAGAAAAAGAATATCAAGAAAATATATTTCCATTTTCTAATGTAAAACCAGAACACTTTTATCGTATAAATAATTTGGTAAAAAAACGCTACGGTTTACGTCCGCTTAATTTTACTAAAACAAAAGACTTGATGCCTTACGTCGATCAGATGTTTGATTTATTTAATAAGAGTTACTCAGAATTATCGTCTTTTGTTGAAATTACAGAAGTCCAAAAAGCATATTTTAAAAAGAAATTTATTTCGTTTATAAACCCGGAGTTTATAAAATTCGTAATGGATGAAGACGATAATATGGTGGCCTTTGCAGTCGTAATGCCTTCATTCGCCGAAGCACTTCAAAAAGCAAATGGAAAGTTATTCCCTTTTGGATTTTATCATTTACTGAAAGCAAAGAAAGAATGTAAAACGGTTTCTTTTTATCTTATTGGCGTAGAACCTAAATATAAAAACAAAGGCGTTACAGCTATTATATTTAATGAGTATTACGAAACGTTAAAACCTATGGGAGTTATAAATTGTATTAGAACTCCTGAACTAGAAGAAAATTTTGCTTCACATCAAATTTGGAAACATTTTGATGCGACAACCTATAAGCGAAGAAAAACTTTTCGTAAAAACTTAGTGTAATTATAAAACATAAAAAATCCGAAACTTTAAAAGTTTCGGATTTTTTTATTATCATTTATTCAAATACGTTATCTATTCCATCGCCGCAGAGACAGCAGCAGATAATCGTTTGTATGTTCCATTTTCTAAACGTGAACGAATTGCTTCAAACGCGTCTAATGTTTCATTTACATCTTGAATATCGTGTGTTGCAGTAGGTATTAATCTTAATAAAATTAATCCTTTCGGTATTACAGGATATACTACTATAGAACAGAAAATTCCATAATTTTCACGTAAATCTTTCACTAAAGCCATAGCTTCAGGAATACTACCTTTTAAGTAAACAGGTGTTACACAACTTTGCGTTGTACCAATATCGAAACCACGAGATTTTAATCCAGACTGTAAAGCATTGGTATTTTCCCACAGCTTAGCTTTAAGCTCAGGCATAGTTTTAAGCATTTCTAAACGCTTTAAAGCACCTGCTACCAATTGCATTTGCAATGATTTAGCAAACATTTGAGAACGTAAATTATATTTTAAATAATCTATAATCTCTTTATCTGCTGCAATAAATGCTCCAGTACTTGCTAAAGATTTAGCAAACGTTGCAAAATACACATCAATACCATCCTGTACGCCTTGCTCCTCACCTGCTCCAGCACCAGTTTTACCTAGAGTACCAAATCCGTGAGCATCATCGACTAAGAATCTGAAGTCATATTTTTCTTTTAAAGCAACAATTTCTTTTAAACGACCTTGTTCTCCACGCATACCAAAAACACCTTCAGAAATCACTAAAATTCCTCCTCCGGTATGTTCTGCCATCTTCGTAGCACGCTCAAGATTTTTTTCAAGACTTTCAATATTGTTATGTTTATACGTAAAACGTTTACCCATATGTAAACGTACACCGTCTATAATACATGCATGAGCATCTACATCGTAAACAATAACATCGTCTTTAGAGACCAATGCATCTATGGTAGACACCATACCTTGATAACCAAAGTTTAATAAATACGCCGCTTCTTTGCTTACAAATTCAGCCAGCTCATTTTGTAATTTTTCATGAAGATCTGTGTGCCCCGACATCATTCTTGCACCCATAGGATAAGCCGAACCATAAGCGATTCCTGCTTCCGCATCTGCTTTTCTCACTTCAGGATGATTTGCCAACCCTAAGTAATCATTTATACTCCATGTAATTACATCCTTACCTTGGAATTTCATTCTGTTAGATATTTGCCCTTCTATTTTTGGAAACACAAAATATCCTTCTGCTTGAGATGCCCATTTTCCTAAAGGTCCTTTATCCTTATATATTTTTTCAAATAAATCTTTCATGTAAGCTATTAATCTAAATTTTGGTGCAAAAATAGCTTTTTATGCCATTATAGCATAATATTTTCGCAACCTCTTGTTAACAAACTTAGTAACAAAGCACAACGTTTCTCAATTGAAAACATTGTGCTTCGCTACCATTATTTTATATATTGAATACCCTGAACGGCCTCGACATTAACGCTGTCAAAAAAGCCTTGTTCATTCATCCATTTATCACTATAAATCTTACTCATGTAACGCGAACCATGATCTGGAAAAATCACCACTACAACATCACTTTCAGAGAACTTTTTAGCCTTCCCTAATTGCAATACAGCCTGCATTGCGGCACCAGATGTATATCCTACAAATAAGCCTTCACATTTAGCAATACGTCTTGCTGTATGTGCACTTTCTTCGTCTGTTACTTTTACAAACTCATCTATAATATCAAAGTCTGTAGCTGTTGGTATTAAGTTTTTCCCTAGACCTTCTATACGATATGGATAAATTTCCTTTTCATCGAACACTTGTGTTTCATGAAATTTTTTCAATACCGAGCCAAAAGCGTCTACACCTAATATTTTTATATTTGGATTCTGTTCTTTTAAATACTTTGCTGACCCTGAAATAGTGCCTCCAGTACCACTACAAGCTACTAAATGTGTAATCTTACCCTCTGTTTGTTTCCAAATTTCAGGTCCGGTAGACAAATAGTGCGCATCAATATTTAATTGATTAAAGTACTGATTTATATAAACAGATCCCTTTATTTCGTCATGCAATCGTTTAGCAACCTCGTAATACGATCTAGGGTCGTCTGCACTTACATTTGCTGGACAAACATAAACTTTAGCCCCCATTGTTCTTAGCATATCTATTTTATCTGCAGAAGATTTAGAACTTACCGCTAAAATACAATCGTATCCTTTAATGATACTTACCATAGCAATACTAAATCCTGTATTACCTGAAGTAGTTTCTATAATAGTATCACCTGGTTTTAATAAACCTTGCTTTTCAGCTTGCTCTATAATATATAAAGCTATTCTGTCTTTAGAAGAATGTCCCGGATTAAAAGCTTCTACTTTTGCATAAAAATCACCATTGATTTGAGACGTAATTTTATTTAGTTTAATTAAAGGAGTATTTCCCACTAAATCCAATACGTTATCAAAAACTTGATTTTTATGTTCCATAAATACTATTTAAAAGCTACTTTCTTATTGATCGAAATAACTAAAACCTGACAAAAATAAGCATTTTTTTTTACTTATGAAGTAATCCCTTCCAATTCCAACAAAAACACATATTCTAAAGCCACTTCTTTTAAACTCTCAAATCGGCCAGAAGCACCTCCGTGTCCTGCTTCCATATCTGTTTGAAATAACAGTAAGTTTTCATCTGTTTTAAGATCTCTCAATTTCGCCACCCATTTTGCGGGTTCCCAATATTGCACCTGAGAATCGTGTAAACCTGTTGTAACTAACATATTAGGATAGGCTTGTGCAGTGACATTATCGTAAGGTGAATACGATTTCATATAATTATAATACGCTTCTTCATTTGGATTTCCCCACTCGTCGTACTCTCCGGTGGTTAACGGAATGGTGTCATCTAACATAGTTGTTACTACATCTACAAAAGGAACGGCCGCCAAAACCCCATGATACAATTCTGGGTTCATATTTACAATTGCTCCCATTAATAAACCTCCAGCAGAGCCACCATAAGCATACATATGCTTCTCGGACGTATACTTTTCGCTTATTAAATGTTTGGTACAATCTATAAAGTCGTGAAACGTATTTAACTTAGTTAAAAGCTTTCCGTTTTCGTACCAATCTCTACCTAAATATTCCCCTCCTCTAATATGAGCAATGGCATAAATAAAGCCTCGATCTAATAAACTTAAACGGATTGTAGAAAAGTAAGGATCTATTGTAGAGCCATAAGAACCATATGCGTATAGTAGCAACGGATTTTCGCCATTCATTTCTAAACCCTTTTTATGCACTAGTGTAACAGGTACTTTTACGCCGTCGCGAGCCGTAGCCCAAACACGATCGGACGTATAATTATCCTTATCGAATGTACCGCCTAAAACTTGTTGCTCTTTTTTAACGTCCTTCTCTTTTGTTTTAAAATTATAATCGATAACCGAACTCGGTGTGGTTAACGAATTATAACTATAGCGTAAAACATCGCTATCAAAATCAGGATTATTTCCTGTATTAGCCGTGTAAGTTTCACTATCGAATGGTAAATAATAATCTTCTGTCCCATCCCAGCTTATAATACGAATATTGTTTAATCCGTTTTCTCGTTCGCTAACAACAAGATAATCCTTAAAAATTTCTATATCTTCTAAAAGCACATCTTTACGGTGTGGTAACACCTCTTCCCAATACGCTATCTCAGTTTGAGTTTCGCTGGTTTTTGAGAGCTTAAAATTAGTTGCACCATCGGCATTGGTAATCACATAAAAACTATCCTTATAATGTGCAATCGCATAATCCAGTTCTCGAATACGCTCTTGAAAGATTTTAAACTCCTGGTCTGGAGTATCCGCATTTACAAATCTATATTCTGATGTTAATGTACTCGCAGAACCGATGACAATGAATTTATTCGATTTTGTTTTGTAAACAAAAGTGTTATAGGTTTCGTCATCTTCATGAAAAACCTCCACATCCTCTATATTGTCATGTAATTTGTGCTTAAACACTTTATCCGAACGCAACGTAACTTCATCTTTACGCGTGTAAAAAATAGTTTTATTATCGTTTGCCCAAGTGGCACTTCCTGTGGTGTTTAGAATTTTATCTTCATACACTTCACCTGTAATTAAGTTTTTAACTTGAAGTGTATATTGTCGTCTACTCACTGTATCTGTCGAAAAAGCGACCAGCGTGTTGTCTTCACTAATAGAAATACCTCCCAACTTAAAATAGCTAAAACCTTTAGCCATTTCATTACAATCGAATAAAATCTCTTCTTCGGCCTCTAACGTACCTTTCTTACGTGTGTATACTGGATAATCCTTACCTATTTCGTAACGTGTAATATACCAATAGCCGTTTAATTTATAAGGCACAGACTCGTCGTCTTCCTTAATTCTTGACTTCATTTCTTCAAACAAATCCTTTTGAAATTGTTCTGTATGAGCCATTTTATGTTTGGTATACTCATTTTCTGCATTCAAATATGCAATAACCTCTTCATCTTCTCTATCATTTAGCCAAAAATAATTATCGATTCTGACATCGTTGTGAACCATTAATTCTTTTGGATTTTTTTTAGCTATTGGAGGTTGAATATCTTTTTTCAAATGATTATAATTTATTCTTGATTTTAACTGTCAAAAGTATAAAAATTAAATAATTTTGTATGGAATTTTAAAATATTAAAAATATGTTTGGAGACCTAATGGGTATGATGGGAAAACTAAAAGAAACCCAACAAAAAGTTGAAGACACGAAAAAGCGATTAAACACTGTTTTAATTGACGAGCAAAGTAACGACGGGAAATTAAAAATTACATTAACAGCCAATAGAGAAATTAAATCTATCGAGGTGGATGAGTCTTTACTTCAAGATAAAGAAGAACTTGAAGATTATTTAATTTTAACCTTAAATAAGGCTATAAAAAAAGCATCTTCTATAAACGATGCAGAATTAGCGGCCGCCGCGAAAGATGGTATGCCAGATATTCCTGGAATGGATATGTTTAAATAATTCACAATATTATTAAACACAAAAAAGGAAGCTAAAATTTAGCTTCCTTTTTTTATTTTATGTTGAAATTGAAATTAAAGCGCTTCTCGCTTTGCTTTCTTTTCTTCTTTCATTTCTTGAAAACGTTCTAATAAAGCTCCACCAATCCAATAAGGAACAACAAATGTTAATAAAAATACCATTAACCAAAAGCCCATGGTTAAAATAGTTAAAAATGCTAAAAAGCCTAAATATTGGTCGAATTCAAACATAATCGGTGTGTTTCTAAATTATAGTTGTCGCAAATATAGATTAAATGCTTTTTTTATACAATAGCATTTAATATAAATCTTAAAAGTTTTTAAATTATTTTGAGTCCGGCTGTGGTGTCATTCTCAAATATGGCTTAATTTCTTTAAATCCTTTTGGGAAAATATCCGGAATATCTTTAGTATCTATACTTGGTGACACAACGCAATCGTCCCCGTTTTTCCAGTTAGCAGGCGTTGCAACCTGGTGATATGCTGTTAATTGTAACGAATCGATTACACGTAAAAGTTCATCGAAATTTCGTCCCGTTGAAGCGGGATACGTAATTATAAGTTTTACTTTTTTGTCAGGATCTATTACAAATATAGAACGTACCGTTAATTTATCGTTAGCATTAGGATGAATCATATCGTACAACTCGGATACTTTATGATCTTCATCGGCAATAATAGGAAAATTAACAGTGGTGTTTTGCGTTTCGTTTATATCCTTAACCCACCCCTTATGCGATTCCAATCCGTCTACACTTAAGGCTACAACCTTTACATTACGTTTATCAAATTCGTCTTTATATTTAGCCACTGTACCTAACTCTGTAGTACATACTGGTGTATAATCTGCTGGATGCGAAAATAAAATCCCCCAACTATCTCCTAACCATTCATGAAAATTAATCTCACCTTCTGTAGATTGTGCTGTAAAATTTGGAGTGATGTCTCCTAATCGTATTGTTGACATAATTGTATAAATTTAGTGATTATTAAATGCCTACTAAATTAATAGGTTTATAGAAGATATTCAACAAACTCATCTTAAGATTATCTTAAATTTTAGTTATTAAAAATATACCTATTAAGAATAAAAAAGAAGTTGAAAATTGTTAAATTTGTTACTCATTAAATTATAACAAAATGGACTATCGTATAGAAAAAGACACCATGGGCGAGGTAAAAGTACCTGCTGATAAACTTTGGGGAGCTCAAACAGAACGCTCTCGTAACAACTTTAAAATAGGACCATCGGCATCGATGCCTTTAGAGATTGTTTATGGATTTGCATATTTGAAAAAAGCCGCGGCCTATTCAAATTGTGAATTAGGTGTACTTTCAGAAGAAAAACGGGATTTAATAGGACAAGTTTGCGATGAAATTTTAGAAGGAAAACACGACGATCAATTTCCTTTAGTGGTTTGGCAAACGGGTTCTGGTACACAAAGTAACATGAATGCTAACGAGGTTATTGCAAACCGAGCACATCAACTTGCTGGTAAAGTTATTGGAGAGGGTGAAAAAACCATTCAGCCTAACGATGATGTAAATAAATCTCAATCGTCTAACGATACGTTCCCAACAGGAATGCATATTGCAGCTTACAAGAAAATAGTTGAGACCACAATTCCTGGTGTGACTCAACTTCGCGATACACTTTTAAAAAAATCGGAAGAATTTAAAAACGTTGTAAAAATAGGACGTACGCATTTAATGGATGCGACACCACTTACTTTAGGTCAGGAATTTTCGGGATATGCGGCCCAGTTAAGTTATGGTTTAAAAGCATTAGAGAACACACTGCCTCATTTAAGCGAATTGGCATTAGGAGGAACAGCTGTAGGAACAGGTTTAAATACACCTAAAGGATATTCTGAAAATGTAGCGGGTTACATCGCAGAGTTTACAGGATTACCACTTATTACTGCCGAAAATAAATTTGAAGCATTAGCCGCTCACGATGCTATTGTAGAATCTCATGGCGCCTTAAAACAATTAGCGGTGTCTTTAAACAAAATCGCTAACGATGTTAGAATGATGGCTTCTGGACCACGAAGTGGAATTGGAGAAATTATTATCCCTGCAAACGAACCAGGAAGTTCAATCATGCCAGGAAAGGTTAATCCAACGCAATGTGAAGCCTTAACTATGGTTTGTGCGCAAGTCATTGGTAACGATGTTGCTATTTCTATGGCAGGAGCACAAGGACATTACGAACTTAACGTGTTTAAGCCAATTATGGCCGTTAATTTCTTACAGTCGGCTCAATTAATTGGAGATGCTTGTGTGAGTTTCGATATTCACTGTGCTGCAGGAATTGAACCAAATTATCCAAAAATTAAGGAATTACTAAACAGTTCTTTAATGCTTGTTACGGCTTTAAATACTAAAATTGGTTATTATAAATCTGCTGAAATTGCAAATACAGCGCATAAAAATGGTACAACTCTAAAAGAAGAGGCTGTAAATTTAGGATATGTAACTGCTGAAGAATATGACGCCTGGGTAAAACCAGAAGACATGATTGGAAGTTTATCTTAATCCACCAATACATAAAATTAAAAATCCCATGCCGTTACTAAGCATGGGATTTTTTATACCTCCTAAATAAAACTTTATCGCTTAAAAAAAGGGTTAAAGATTTCGCTTTACTTTTTATTTTTTAGATTTAGGTTGCGCTTCCTGAGGTGCCGAAGGTTTTTCGGCTAGTTCGAATAAATCAAGGTATGCTTGTCCTAGATACGAGATCACATCTGAGGCAATTAAACTTTGATAGCCTTTAAATTCAATCGCTAAATCTGCAGATTTTCCATGTAAATACATCCCGAAGCAAGTTGCTTCTAACGCGGTGTAACCTTGCGACACCAATCCTGTGATAATACCTGTTAACACATCTCCGGTTCCAGCTGTCGCCAATCCTGGATTCCCAGTAGAATTTATATATAATTTATCTTGATAAACCGCTATCGAATTTGCGCCTTTAATAAGTATTAGTATCTTATATTTTTTGGCAAACGCTTTGGCCTTCTTTAATTTATCAAAATCGTCTTCCCACGCCCCTATTAAACGTTCTAATTCTTTAGGATGCGGTGTTAATATAGTATCTTCCTTTAAGTACTTTAATAGCTCTTTATTTTTAGAGAGTATATTTATTCCATCGGCATCTATAACTAAAGGCACAGTATTCGCTTTTAAAAATGATTCGAACGCCACTAACGTTTTTTCGTCTGTACCTATGCCAACACCTATTCCAATATGTGTTGGTTTAATATTGAAATCAATATGTGTAATCTTATCCTCATCGCTATCGGTAATAACCATAGCTTCAGGAAATGCTGTTTGTAAAGGTATATAGCCGCATTTTGGTGTAAAGGCAGTAACTAATCCTGCTCCCGATGCTAAAACGGCTCGACTAGCTAGTTGAACTGCTCCTATTTTGCCATAACTCCCACCAATAATTAAGGCGTGACCAAATTTTCCTTTGTGAGAAAATTTATCGCGTTGCTTATACATAGGTAATACATCTAATTTACCTAAAATATGGGCTTCGGTTTCTGTTTCTTGCAAATACTGCGGATCTATCCCGATATCAAGAGCTTCCCATTGATCTATATATTTAGAAGTTTCGGGTAAGAAAAAAACCAGTTTAGGCGTTTGAAAGCTTAAAATAAGATTAGAATGCACCACTTCATCTTCATGTTTAGGTACACGATCTATAAATAAACCCGAAGGAATATCTACTGAAACCGTTAAAGCTTTAGACGTCTTAAAATGTTTAAATAAATTAACTACCCAATCGGCTATTGGTCGGTTTAATCCCACCCCAAAAATAGCATCTACTATTATATCCTGATCGGAGATTACGGGAAGATCGTCACCCTTATGTAGGGATACCGGCCAGTCTTTTGTAGTTTCTTTTAAGCGTTCATAATTAACTAAAAAATCTTGAGAGCGTTTATCGCTAAAATCAACTATAAACGTTTTTACATTATAACCATGAGTAATTAAATGTCTGGCCAAAACCAAACCATCGCCGCCATTATTTCCTATACCACAAAATACTAAAATAGGAACAGGCGCACCTTGTAGTCTCGCGTCTAACCAATTAAACAGACTTGTTCCCGCGCGCTCCATGAGATCGGCAGAGCTAATATTTTGTTTTTGAATAGTTAATCTATCACCTTCGTAGATTTGTTCTTTAGAAAAAATTTTCATCCTTAAATATTTTACAATAATCATTAAAGATTATTCAGTTAAACAGAATTAAAATGGTTTTAAATAAACGATTTAAGCGTAACAGTAAATAATCTGTAAAAAATTATAATACATTTTTTTATAACAGTAAAAGTAATACATTTGAGAAGTTTAGTAGTAGAAAATGCAAAATACAGAACATACAATTCAATTAATTTCTAGACCAACTATCGTTGGTAGCATTGCTATGATCATTATTTCTATTTCAAACATTATTACCCCTTGGGGTAATTAATTATATATCTTCCGTCCATACAAGTTGTAATTTTATGTTACAATACTCAAACAATAAGCTATTAAATTTATACAATCTACTTTAAAATGAAAGTATTAAAATTCGGAGGAACATCTGTAGGGTCCTCAAAAAACATAACCAATGTCGTATCTATCTTAACCAATTATGCCAAAACAGATAAGGTTATTTGTGTGGTTTCTGCTGTTGGCGGCGTTACCGATAAGTTACTAGAAGCTGGACAATTAGCACAGTCTAAAAACAGTGCTTACGCAGACGCTTTTTCAAACATAAGAACAATTCATTTAAATATTATTAAGGAATTAATTCCGTCTAATAATGAAACTGTTTTAGAAGAAGTTGAAGCCCGTTTAGCATCTTTAAAAAATCTTTTAGATGGTATTTTCTTAATCAACGAATTATCGCCTAAAACATCGGATAAATTGGTGAGTTATGGTGAATTATTATCATCTTTCATTATTGCTGAAACTTTAAAAAGTCAGGGTGCAAATGCAGAGCGTAAAAACAGTCAAGAATTAGTAACTACCAATTCTAACTTTACAAAAGCAGAAGTAAACTACAGCATTACAAATAAAAACGTACAGGACTATTTTAAAAATAGTACATTCGATATCACCATCTTACCAGGATTTATTTCTAAATCGGTTACTGGTGAAATTACAACTTTAGGTCGTGGCGGTTCAGACTTTACTGCAGCCATTGTTGCGGCGGCTTTAAAAGTAGATCAATTAGAAATCTGGACAGATGTTAGCGGTATGTATACGGCAAACCCTAAGATGGTAAAACAAGCACTGCCTATAGATAAATTATCGTATCAAGAAGCGATGGAATTATCTCACTTTGGAGCAAAAGTACTATACCCACCAACGGTTCAGCCTGTATTAAGTCTGCAAATTCCAATTCATATTAAAAACACTTTAGAACCAGATGCTGTTGGAACTATTATTTCTAAAGATGGAAGTAACGTAAACAATGCCGCAAAAGGTATTACAAATATTAGTAATGTTGCTTTACTTACGCTTCAAGGAAACGGGATGGTTGGAATCCCAGGATTCTCTAGACGTTTGTTCCAAACTTTAGCACAAGAAAAAATAAATGTCATTTTAATTACTCAAGCGTCTTCAGAACATTCTATCTGTTTTGGAATTGATGAAAAAGATGCCATTTCTGCAAAATCTGCAATCGATACAGAATTTGAAAACGAAATTTCACTGAATAAAATAGACCCTATTCTTGTAGAAAGTAACTTATCAATTATCGCCCTTATTGGCGATAGTATGAAAAGTCATCAAGGTATTAGCGGTAAAATGTTTAGTGCTTTAGGAAAAAATAATATTAATATTAGAGCAATAGCACAAGGCGCGTCAGAACGTAATATTTCTGCAATCATTGCACAAAAAGATATCAAGAAAGCTCTAAATATCTTACACGAGGTCTTCTTTGAAGGTAACACTAAACAACTTAATGTGTTTATCACAGGTGTTGGTAATGTTGGAGAGCGTTTGGTAGAACAAATTAAACAACAACGTAAATACTTAAAAGAGAATCTAAAAATTAACCTTCGCGTTGTTGGATTATCCAACTCTAGAAAAATGATTTTTAATGATGAAGGTTTATCATTAAAAAACTGGAAAGAACAATTAGCAAACGAAGGAGAAGATGCTACATTAGACGGGTTTTACGAATCTATTAAAAACCTAAATTTACGTAACAGTGTCTTTGTAGATGTTACCGCGAATAAGGATGTGGCAGATTTATATGCCAAGTACTTAAAAGAAAGTATTGCGGTTGTAGCGTGTAATAAAATTGCTTGTTCTAGCAAACTAGAAAAGTATAAAGAATTAAAACAATTATCTTTTAAATATAACGCGCCTTACTTATTTGAAACGAATGTTGGTGCAGGTTTACCTGTAATTGATACGTTAAATAATTTAATAGCTTCAGGAGATAAAGTAACCTCTATTCAAGCGGTATTATCAGGAAGTTTAAACTTTGTCTTTAATAACTTTAACGATACAACTAAGTTTTACGATGTAGTAAAACAAGCCGCGGCCGAAGGGTATACAGAACCAGATCCTCGAATTGATTTAAGTGGTGTAGATGTTGCAAGAAAAATATTAATTCTTGCTCGTGAAAGTGGTACTGAAATGGATTTAGAAGATATTGAAAACACCTCATTTTTATCTGAAGCTGGAGTAAAAAGTGATACGGTAGACGATTTTTACCAAACTTTAATTGCGGACGAAGCACATTATCAGAAATTATATGCTTCTGCTAAAGCTAATAACAGTCAGCTAAAATATGTAGCCGAATTTAATAACGGTGAAGCTAAAGTTGGATTAAAAGAAATCCCAGAAGGACACCCTTTCTATAATTTAGAAGGAAAGGACAATATCGTTATGTTTTACACGAAACGTTACCCAGAACAGCCAATGATTATTAAAGGTGCTGGTGCTGGAGCAGATGTTACGGCTTCTGGATTATTTGCAGACATTATACGCATAGGAAACAACTAATTTAATATCAAAAGACAATTTTTATCTACAGATATAAATGAAGTTGTCACTTTAGAACTTATGAATGAATTAAGAATATTTTCGCCTGCCACCGTGGCAAATGTCTCTTGCGGATTCGACGTATTAGGCTTTTGCTTAGATAGTATTGGCGATGAGATGGTGATTAGAAAAACCGATAAAAAAGGTATTTTTATTACTAAAATTGAAGGTTACGATTTACCGTTCGAAGCAGAAAAAAATGTGGCGGGCGTATCTGCACTTGCCATGTATGAAGACGCTAAACCTGATTTTGGTTTCGAGATTGAAATTTATAAAAACATTAAACCTGGAAGTGGCGTTGGTAGTAGTTCTGCAAGCGCTGCAGGTAGTGTTTTTGGTATGAATGTATTGTTGGGACGACCATATAATAACACAGAGTTATCTTATTTCGCGATGAAAGGTGAAGCTTTAGCCAGCCAAAGTGAACACGCCGATAATATTGCTCCTGCCCTATTTGGAGGTTTTACATTAGTAAAAAGCGTATCGCCTTTAGAGATTTTAGAAATCCCGACACCAAATAATTTATACGCTACAATTATTCATCCGCAAATAGAAATTAAAACATCAGAAGCACGAGCAATTTTACCAAAAGAGGTGGCTTTAAAGGATGCCATTTTGCAATGGGCAAATGTAGGAAGCTTAATCCACGGTTTGCATACAAATAATTACGGATTAATAGAACGATCGTTACACGACGCTATTGTAGAGCCTCATAGAAGTAAACTCATTCCGCTATATAACGATGTTAAAGTCGCTGCAAAAACAGCTGGTGCCCTAGGAAGTGGTATTTCTGGCTCTGGTCCATCTATATTCTCGCTTTGTGAAGGTATTGAAAACGCGAAGAAAGTAGAACAAGCCATACGTAAAGTATACGCCAATAGCGCTATAGAATTCGATACTTATGTATCGAAAATTAATGCTGAAGGCATGAAGATATTGAATTAATACAAACAAAAAAGCTAAGACAAAAACCAAAAAAAACGCTATGAATTATTTTAGTTTAAACAAAACAGCTCCCAATACAACGTTCAGGGATGCTGTAATTAAAGGACTTGCTCCGGATAGAGGTTTATACTTCCCAGAAACTATTACGCCTTTACCAGACTCTTTTTTTGAGACTATCGATACACTTTCACATTCAGAAATTGCTTTCGAAGCGATAAAACAATTCGTGTCTCCAGAAATTCCTGAAGCCGATTTAAAAGCAATAGTTGAAGACACATTGTCTTTCGATTTTCCGATTGTAGAACTAAATAAGAACATTTCATTTTTAGAATTATTCCACGGTCCAACCATGGCGTTTAAAGATGTAGGTGCGCGTTTTATGGCACGTTGCTTAAGTCATTTTTCTAAGGATGATGCCAAACAAGATGTAACAGTTTTAGTAGCAACCTCTGGAGATACTGGTGGCGCCGTAGCTAATGGATTTCTAGGTGTAGAAGGTGTAAAAGTGGTTATACTTTATCCAAGTGGTAAAGTGAGTGATATTCAAGAAAAGCAATTAACAACGTTAAAGAAAAATATTACAGCTTTAGAGGTTGATGGCACGTTTGACGATTGCCAAGATATGGTTAAACAAGCCTTTTTGGATACAGAAATAACAGACCATATGAAATTAACATCGGCAAATTCTATAAATGTTGCCCGATGGTTACCTCAGTTGTTCTACTTTATGTTTGCTTATAAACAACTGCATAAAAAATACGATAATATAGTATTCTCTATTCCTAGCGGAAACTTCGGAAATGTATGTGCTGGTATGATGGCGCAACAACTAGGATTGCCTATAAAACATTATATCGCATCGAATAACGAGAACAACGTAGTGACTAGATATTTAGAATCTGAAAGCTACGATGTAAAACCATCTGTACAAACTATTTCTAATGCTATGGATGTCGGGAACCCAAGTAACTTTGTAAGAATTCAGGAGATTTATAAAAATGATTTTAATCTTTTAAAGGACAATTTATCCTCTTACAGTTTCACCGATGAAGAAACAAAAGAAGCGATGAAAGAAATATATAACGACTACAGTTACGTAGCCGATCCTCATGGTGCAGTAGGTTATTTAGGTGCAAAAAATTATATTAACTCGCATCCAGAAGCGCATTGTGTATGTTTAGAAACGGCACACCCTACAAAATTTTTAGATGTTGTTGGAGAAGTTATTCCTGAAAATATCGAGCTTCCAGCTCAAATTTTAGCGGTAATGGACAAGAAGAAAAAATCTATAAAAGTTAGCACGTATACCGATTTAAAGCAATATCTTTTGAATCGCTAAGAAAAACCTATTCAATTTAAAAAAAATGGCCATAACCGTAGATGTTATGGCCATTTTTTATTTCCATAACCACCACTCTGCTTTAAAACCTAAATAATAACCCCAACGTTGTTCTCCCATAAATTGCAAAGATAATAATGAAGTTCGGCTAAGAAATGAAAACAATCTGTTATAAAATATGCATTTCAACAACCTATAGTAAAATCGGATTTACGGTTATACGTTTGTTTTCCAATATAGATTATTCATAATGCGCTCCGACAAATCTTATCCTTAAAATACTAAATCCATTAAAAACATATCTGTCTAAAATATTTAATACCGTTTCATTTACAAGCACCAAAGAATATGCACTATTAAAGTTTAGAGACTCATTTAGCGCAACATACGTGAGTCTCGGTTTAGAAACACCTATCGTCTCTATTGATATTTCCATTTTCGTATAGCTAAGATAAAGTCAAAAGAGTACATCTTCATCTGATTAAAGTCTCTACAATAACCACCAACGATTGCGCTCTAAGCCTTTATATTTAACTGTATTTTATATTCGGAGTCCGTTTAAAACAGATAAATTTCAATACTTTTGTGCAACAATCAATTTTATAGTAAATGAAAAATACAGCATTAACAGCTACACACGAAGCTCTTGGAGCGAAAATGGTTCCTTTTGCGGGATACAATATGCCAGTTCAATATGATGGTGTAAATATAGAGCACGAAACGGTTAGAAAATCGGTTGGTATTTTTGATGTCAGTCATATGGGAGAATTTTTAATTGAGGGCCCAAATGCGTTAGCTTTAATCCAGAAAGTAAGTAGTAACGATGCTACTAAATTAACTATTGGAAAAGCACAATACAGCTATTTACCTAACGATGATGGCGGTGTTGTAGACGATTTACTAATTTATAAATTAAAGGAAGAAACCTACCTTTTAGTGGTTAATGCAAGTAATATTGAGAAAGATTGGAATTGGATTTCTTCTAAAAACGACGTTGGTGCAGAGATGCGCGATTTAAGTGCAGAGTATTCTCTATTAGCCATTCAAGGCCCTAAAGCCATTGAAGCTATGCAACCACTTACAAGTCATGACTTATCTGCCATTAAGTTTTACACTTTTGAAGTTGGAGATTTTGCAGGTATAGAAAATGTAATTATATCTGCTACGGGATATACAGGAAGTGGTGGTTTCGAAATTTACTGTAAAAATAGTGAAGCCAAACAAATCTGGGATAAAGTTGTTGAAGCTGGTGCAAAACCAATCGGACTAGCAGCACGTGACACCTTACGCTTAGAAATGGGATACTGCTTATACGGAAATGATATAAACGACACGACCTCGCCTTTAGAAGCTGGCTTAGGTTGGGTTACTAAATTCACGAAGACATTCACTAATTCTGAAGCTTTATTAGTTGAAAAAACAGAAGGTGTTAAAAATAAATTAGTGGCCTTTACATTAGACGAGCGTGGTATTCCGCGTCACGATTACGATATCGTAGATAATGATGGTAACAAAATAGGAATTGTAACTTCTGGAACCATGTCTCCTTCTTTAGGAATTGGTATTGGATTAGGTTATGTCCCTAAAGACTATGCAGTAGTAGATGGTAAAATAAACATTCAGATTCGTAAAAAAGCCATTCCTGCGACCGTTGTAAAATTACCGTTTTACAAAGGATAATATAGAATTACTTCTCAGGAAGACGATACATGAAGGAGAACAGAAGTAAACATAGAATATTAATTTTAGGAGCAAGTGGCTTTATTGGCAATGCCATATATAAAGAGCTTTGCTCCTATTTTAATACGTTTGGAACCTACAATATAGCACGAAAAGAATTTGAAGATAATCATCATTTTTTTCAATATAATGTTGAAGAAGACGATGTTTTTGAAATTCTTGAAGCCGTTCGACCAACCATAATTATTTCGGCTGTTCGAGGCGATTTTTCAGCTCAAGTGATCGCTCACACCCATTTGGCCGAATATATATTAGCTACAAATACAAAACTTATTTTTATCTCTTCGGCTAATGTTTTCGATGCCTACAGCCAGTTTCCAAGCTACGAATTAGACAAAACCTTAAGTCATAGTGTTTACGGGCATTTCAAAATTAAAATTGAAAATATGCTTATGCGACTACCCGTAAAACAAGTGATTATCTTAAGACTGCCTATGGTTTTCGGAACACAATCGCCAAGAATAAAAGAAATAAAACAGCATTTACACGAGAAAACCCCCATTGAAATCTTTCCGAATTTAATAATGAATGTGACTACAGACTCTAAAATCACACAGCAAATCCATTATTTAATTAACCGAGACGCATTCGGTATCTTTCATTTAGGCAGTTCCGATTTGGTACATCATGACGAATTCATCGCTGAGATAATTTCATCTATCGGATTATTTAACCCGATTTTAAAACAGGTTTACACCACAAATAACGATCGCTATTTGGCCGTTTTACCTAAAGAAAATCTATTACCCAATCACTTACAAGTTTTAAGTAAACAAATCTTAACAGAACTACAAGTCTGATTGATTTTAAACTTAAAAAGCACTATTTTTAAGAGCACAAAAAAGAAATTAATTATGAGCAAATTATCAGAAAACGATATTGAAAAACGTTTATTACAATTTCCTGAATGGGAATATTATGAAGACGCTATACATGCCGAATTTGAATTTGAGAATTTTAAAGATTGCTTTAGCGCTATGAGCCGTATCGCCTTTGAATGTGAAGCCCTAAACCATCATCCAGAATGGACTAATGTGTATAATGTACTTACAATAACATTAACCACTCACAGTGAAAAAGGAGTTACAGCAAAAGATTTTAAATTGGCAGAAGCAATAGAATCTATAGTTGAACCAGAAGACGATTAAATTTATCACAGTTGGTATTATTTTCTTTAAATTTGCAACCGACTTAATACAAAATTAAAATACATAAGAAATGGGAAGAGCTTTTGAATTTCGTAAAGCACGCAAAATGAAACGTTGGTCTGCCATGAGTAAAGCATTTACTCGTATTGGTAAAGACATTGTAATGGCAGTTAAAGAAGGTGGTCCTGATCCGGATAGTAATGCGCGATTAAGGGCGGTAATTCAGAATGCCAAAGCCGTTAACATGCCTAAAGACAATGTAGAACGTGCCATAAAACGTGCAAGCGACAAAAGTTTAGGCGATTTTAAAGAAGTCCTTTTTGAAGGTTATGCACCTCATGGAATTGCTATTTTAGTAGAAACAGCAACCGATAATAACACCAGAACTGTAGCCAATGTTCGTAGTTATTTTAACAAATGCGACGGAAGCTTAGGTACTTCGGGTTCTGTAGTATTTATGTTTGACCATACTTGTAATTTCAGAATTAATGCGGAAGGACTAGATCCTGAAGAGTTAGAGTTAGAATTAATAGATTTTGGTGCTGAAGAAATTTTCGCAGACGACGATGGTATTATGATTTACGCGCCTTTTGAAAGTTACGGAGCTATTCAATCGGAGTTAGAAGCTAGAGAAATAGAAATTCTATCTTCTGGATTTGAACGTATACCACAAGTTACAAAAGCGTTATCTAAAGAAGATGCTGCAGACGTAGAGAAACTTTTAGAAAAGATTGAAGAGGACGATGATGTGCAAAACGTGTACCACACTATGCAAGAATCTACCGAAGAGGAAGAATAGAACTTTATTAAAATAAAAGGTATTAAAGAGGACTATATACACGTCCTCTTTTTTTATTCAATTTTTTAAGTATAATGAATATGAATAAAATTTTAAAACCTATAAATAACTGATGAGGGTTTTGTAAATTTGGAATCCTTAAAAACATTTACCTATTTTATCATATGTCTTACATTAAGCGTATAGAATCAGAATTATCGCAATTACAACACGAAATTCGTAATCATAAATTATACAACGTCCTTCAAAATACGGAGGATGTGAAATTGTTCATGGAGCACCATGTCTATACCACATGGGATTTTATGTCGTTAGTAAAAACATTACAATTACAATACACGTCTTTTAAATTACCATGGGTACCTAATAAAAACCCTGAGATATTTAAATTTATAAATGAAATCGTTGCCGCCGAAGAAAGTGATGTTAACGAATTAGGTCAAACTAAAAGTCATTTTGAAATGTACTTAGATGGTATGGAACAGATTGGAGCCAATACCACGCTTATTACAACATTTACAGAGCTTATTGAAAATAAAATACCGGTTTCTAAAGCTGCCAAACTGGTCTATATTCCTGATTTTATAAAAGATTTTATTGAGTTCACGTTTAATATTATAGCGAAAGAAAAGCCTCATGTTATGGCTGCCGTTTTTATTTTTGGAAGAGAAGATATTAATTCTGAAAAGGTTTTAAATATTGTGAGCAATATTGAAACTACAGATAATCCGTGTACTAAACTTACCTTTTTATTAAATCGTTATTTGTATTTAAAACAAGAAAATCATCGCGCGGTAGCTTACAAAATGCTTCACGAACTTTGCGGTACAGATATGGTAAAATGGGAAGAAGTATTAACTGTTGCTAAAGAAGCTTTAGAGCATAGAGTGATACTTTGGGACAATATTTACAACATAATAAAAACACAAAAAGAAGAGCTAGCTTAATACGCTACTCCTCTTTTTTTATTTCTTAAACCTCTAAAGGTATGAATTGGATTTTACTAGTAATTGCTGGCCTATTCGAAGTTGGTTTTGCCACTTGTTTAGGAAAAGCAAAATATGCCGAAGGTACTATTGCTACCTATTGGTATATTGGTTTTGTAATATGCTTGGCCATTAGTATGACCCTTTTACTTAAAGCAACAGAAACCTTACCTATAGGTACCGCTTATGCTGTGTGGACTGGAATTGGGGCAGTTGGAACTGTTTTAGTAGGTATTTTTATTTTTAAGGAACCAGCCGATTTTTGGCGCATATTCTTTATTTCTACATTGATACTTTCCATTTTAGGCTTAAAATATGTGTCGCATTAATCGATCTCAAAACTATATTCTGGCACTTTACCTTTTACACCTTTAAAAAAGCTTTTCATATATTTAAAATCGGCTTCCATATTATCTGTTGGATAAAAGGGTTTTGAAATTTTATTTTGCTTTTTACCAAAATCGAATGTTACCATAACAATAGGCACATTTGCTTCTTTAGCAATATAATAAAACCCAGATTTCCATTCGGTTACTTTTTTTCGTGTGCCTTCCGGAGCTAAGCTTAACCGAAGTTCGTCATGAGTTTCAAACATTTTAGCAATAGATTGCACTTTATTTTGCCCAGGAGTTCTATCTAAAGCAACACCTCCAACTTGTTTAAGGTACCAACCTAAAACTCCTTTAAAGAGTTCTTTCTTTCCTATAAAATTTATAGGTGTGTCTTTTATTTTTCGAAGTAATAAACCAATATAAAAATCGTGCCAACTGGTATGAGGGACCGCAATTACCATATACTTCTTTAAATCGGCTGGAAAATCACCAATAACCTTCCATTTCATCAGTTTAAAATAAATAAACTTATATAGCGATTTCATCATATTGTTTTACTTTAAAATACCTTACATGAGTTCGTACATGCTACGTAACTTCGCTCTGGTTATTGTTTTTTGCCAGTTCGACCCCAATGCATTCTCCCACAGTGGCACTAAACCTAAGGCTACATCTATCATTTTATTAAAATCGGCATCACTTAAATCTTTACAAATACCTTGTGGTAATTCTATATTATGCTTGGCTTTCATCTCTTTAAACATTTTCACGCCTTCAGGATAAAATTCTTCTAACTGATCAAAAACAATACAATTACCAACACCATGTTTTGTTCCTAGTAAATACGACAAACCATAACTCATAGCATGCGCAATGCCTACTTGCGAATAGGCAATGCTCATTCCGCCATGCCAAGACGCCATCATTAATTTATCTTCGGCTTCTTTTTTCGACAAATGATCTCCCAAGAAAATGTCTTTACATAACTCTAATGCTTTCTCGCCATAACTCTGACTAAAGGCATTAAGGTAGGTTCCTGTAAGCGATTCTATACAGTGAATATAACAATCCATACCCGTATAAAACCACTGCTGTTTAGGCACATCCGAAATAAGTTCTGGATCTAAAAGCACCTGATTAAACGGTGTAAAATCTGAGTTAATTCCTAATTTTTTTTCTGGTCCAGTTAATACCGTTGTACGCGACACTTCCGCACCCGTACCCGAAATTGTAGGAATACCTACATGATAAATAGCGGGTCTTCTAACTAAATCCCAACCCTGATATTCATGTGTTTCACCTTCGTTAGTTAACATAATAGCCACCGCTTTTGCTAAATCTAAAAGCGTACCACCTCCTATTCCAATAACTCCTGAAGGGCGGTCTTTAAACTTTAATATTATATGTTCTACTAAGGCATCTACTTGTGATGTTTTAGGTTCTTCTTCGGCCGAAATAAAAATTATTTCATCTTCATAAGACAGCGGAATTCTTGAGGTTAACGCTTCGTTACCCTGAAATACATCGTCTACTAAAAAGATAAATGGTGCGTTTACATTTAATCGTTTTAAAAGTAAAATTTCTTCTAGCTGATTAAAACTACCTCGTCCAAAAACGACATTGGACACCATAGGAAAATTTTTAAAATTCATTATATATTGCGTAATAATGTATGTTTATCTTATTTTAAAAACGGCAACAAATCCGATAATTGCTGTACCGTTTTATAGGCTTTACCGTTTGTTTCTTGTTCTGTAACCTGTTCATGAATCCATGTGGTATGAAATGGAACATGAACGGCCTGTGCTTTGAGATTTATTAATGGTAGTACATCCGATTTTAACGAATTTCCAATCATTAAAAACTCGCTTGGTTTAATATCCAAGTGATTCAATAAATTTGAATAGTTTTCTTCTTTTTTATCGCTAACCACCTCGATATGATGGAAATAATGAAGTAATCCAGATTGCTTTAACTTGCGTTCCTGATCTAATAAATCGCCTTTAGTGATTACAATTAAGCGATACGATTCTGATAGTGTCTTTAGCACAGATTCTACGCCGTCTAACAACTCGACAGGCTTACTAATCATGTCTTTTCCAATATCTAAAATGGCTTGTATAGTGGTATTTGAAACGGTGTTATTAGATAATTCTAAAGCCAACTCAACCATAGATAGCACGAAACCTTTTATACCATACCCATAAATTGGTAAGTTTTTAAGCTCCATTTTAAATAACTCCTGATCGATTTGGTTTTTGGTTTCGTACTTAGATAACAACTTACCAAATGCGTCTTCGGCATCTCTAAAATAGGTTTCGTTAACCCAAAGCGTATCATCGGCATCAAAACCTATAACTTTAATGTTACTGTAATCTATTTCCATAATTTTTTAGCACGTTCTAAATCTTCTGGCGTATCAATTTCTACCCCCTGAACATCTGTTTCTACCATTTTAATGCGCTTGCCGTATTCTAAATACCGGATACATTCAATTTTCTCTGAAGCTTCTAAAGGCTTCATTGGCAACTTATAAAAATCTAAAATGGCATCCTTTCTAAAGGCATAAACGCCTTTATGTTTAAAATATTTAGCACCAACATCTTTGTCTCGCGGATAAGGAATTGGACTTCTAGAAAAGTACAAAGCGAAGTTAAAATTATCGACAATAACCTTAACAGTATTTGGATTATTAATTTCGTCCTGCTCTGTAATGTGTACCATTAATGAAGCCAAATCGATTTGTTTTTCGGCATCATCTTTAAAGACTTCTATTAATTTACGTAACGATTCTACATCTGTAAAAGGTTCGTCTCCTTGAACATTAACCACAATGTCTATGTCTAAATCGGCAACAGCTTCAGCAATACGATCACTACCACATTCGTGTTCTTTAATACTCATTATGGCCTTACCGCCATTATCTATAATTTCCTTATAGATAATATCGCTATCTGTAACCACAATAACATCGTCGAATAAATGAGTAGCCACAGTCGCTTCGTAAGTTCGCAAGATTACTGTTTTTCCGCCTAAATCTTGCATTAACTTCCCTGGAAATCGGGACGCGCTATATCGCGCAGGAATCATTGAAATTATCTTCATATAATAAAACTAAGTCAGTTTCAAAAATAGGACATTTATAGAACAAAATTGGTGTGCTTTCTCCTAAACTTTTTATAAGACTGCATTCTAAACGACCTTCTTTTAAATAAAATATAATGGCACACATAAATTATATCCATTTTTTGTATCTTCCTTAAAATTTTAATTAAAAAAAAACAAAATCATGTCTGGTATATTAGATTTATTAAACAGTGACTTAGGAAAAGGTCTTGTTAGCAACCTTGCTGGTCAAACAGGTCAGGACACCAACAAAACAGGAGATTTACTAACTATGGCACTACCCGTGCTAATGCAAGCAATGAATAGAAATGCTACGGCCTCTCCAGAAGGAGCCGATAGTATATTAAATGCATTAAACGACAAACATGACGGCAGTATTTTAGATAACTTAGAAGGTTACTTTAATGGTGGTGTAGACGCAAGTGAAATTAATGAAGGTAGTCAGGTTTTAAACAGTGTATTAGGTACGAAACAAGCCAATGTAGAAAACGCTTTAAGTCAGAAATCAGGAATTGATGCGGGAACCGTTTCTCAAATTCTAAAAATGGCCACTCCGCTTATTATGGGATATTTAGGTCAACAAAAACGCCAGAATAACGTTACAAATTCAAGTGATTTAGGAAGTATGCTAGGTGGATTAGTTCAAGGGAATTCGCCACAACAAGAACAAAGTTTTCTAGAATCTATATTAGATGCAGATGGTGATGGTAGTATCGTAGACGATGTTGCTGGTATGTTTTTAGATGGAAAAACAAGCTCTAAAGACAATGGTGGTCTTGGTGGCATGTTAGGCGATTTGCTTAAATAGAAACTCCAACATATACATTAAAAGCCAAGTATTAAATTACTTGGCTTTTTTGTGTCTTAACATCGCATACTTTTATGTCTGAACTAAAAATTGTAATTTTAATAAAATGCATGAAACTATGAAAGCGCTATATTTTGTTATTATAATAAGTCTGTGTTGTATTGGATGTAATGCCACTAAAACCAATAAGGCGACTTCTTCTACTCCATCCGAAGTAAATATTTCGGAGAATGATACCCTTAGAATTGAAAATGACAGCCTAGAATACGAAGTCATTATTATAGAACCCGGATTTAATAGTTGGCTATTAAGCACAGCCAAACCCGAGGGTTATTATTCACAACAGTATTTAGAATCTAAAAATTATATTTATGTTGTAGAATGGAATAATAGAGTACGAATGCCATCTCGGTACGATCCTAATTTATACGAATTAACTATAGATTATAGACCAGATATAGATTACGGCTACGAAGTGAATTACAAAATGTATAATTATTTCATTTATTTTCAGTTAAAATACAATCAGAAATTGTCTGGCGCTTTTCCTAGAATTTAATATATATTTGCAGCTGCAATGATTTATGGAAAAATTTAAACAACATTGGGATATCGAGAAAAATTGGCAATTTGTCTTTCCAATTACTGGATTTCTAATTCTAATATATAGTGCCTTTAAAATTTCTCGATTAATTTTCGGGGATACAAACAGTATGCTGCTAGTTTTAGGCACAGCACTACTCACTTATGTACTTTTAAAATTCTTCTTATTTCTATTTAAAAAGTTAGAAAATAAATGGGTTTTAGATTATAAATGGGAAATGATTCGTGTATTCATGGTGTTTGCCGTTACTGGATCTTCATCTTTATTTATCGGTCGCCCAATTATTAAGTGGCTAGGCATTACCAAAGATAATTTAAGTCCGTTTTTATACTGGACACTATACATACTTGTAGGAATTATTTTTTATCAGATTCTATTGGTTTTCTTCGGATGGCTTTTCGGTCAGTTTGAATTTTTCTGGAAATTTGAAAAGAAAATGCTACGCCGTTTTGGATTAAAACGGTTTGTAGATTAATATGCAAAACGTAAAAAAACATATCGTTTTTAAACTTTTCACATTTTTTATAGTAATTACCTTGCTAACACCTTCTTTTGTGAAGTTTACGCATGTGTTTGAAGTACATAAACGTGAAGTCTGCCATGGCGAACACCAAACACATTTACACACGGCAGATATAGATTGTGAGTTCTATAAATTTCAATTAAATCATCATTTTACAATTCCTGTAATTTTTGAAGACATTCCTTTTGTTGAAGAAAATCACGAATTAATTACATCTCAATATTACTTCTCAAGTACGTTTCAATTACGTCATTTCTCCTTACGAGGACCTCCTAGTTATATTTAAACACAGACTGACAAACAAATAACCATCAGTGTTTTAACTTATTTTAAATATAACAACAATGAGATTATTCTTAATTATGTTATTATGTTTTATTGCTTCTCCTGTTGTAGCACAAAATATAATACAAGGTCGAGTTACTGAAGACGCGACCAAAACTTCAATTCCGTATGCCGACGTTTATTTCCCCCAACTTGAAAAAGGTGGTATTTCAGACGAAAATGGAAATTTTAAAATTGAAAACCTCCCAGCGGGAACTTATAAATTAGTGTGTTCGTCTCTGGGCTACGAAACCTTTTCTAAAAATATTACAGTACCTTATACTGGTACATTGCAAGTTACACTAAACACATCGGTTACAGAAATGGAAGAAGTGATTGTGTCTACACCATTTCATAAATTACAGCGCGATAATGTGATGAAAGTAGAACACGCAAAAATTTCCGATTTAAAAGCTAGTGGTGCCGTAACTCTTGCAGAAGGCATAACCAATATTCCAGGTGTAGAAAGTATAACTACAGGAATGAGTATTGGAAAGCCTGTAATTCGCGGACTTAGTTCTAACCGTGTTTTAGTTTACACACAAGGCGTACGTTTAGAAAATCAGCAGTTTGGAGACGAACATGGTTTAGGTGTAAGCGATGCCGGAATTGAAAGTGTAGAAGTTATTAAAGGTCCAGCTTCCCTACTCTATGGGAGCGATGCTTTAGGTGGTGTGTTGTATTTAAATCCTGAACGTTTTGCAAATCAAGATGAAACTCATGGTGATTTTGGTGCTACATATTACGGAAACACTCAAGGAATAAGCTCTAACGTAGGGTATAAAACATCTGGTAACGGATTTAAATTTTTAATCCGTGGTAGTCTAGCAGAACATGCCGATTACGATACTAAAGATTACCGCGTAACCAACACTCGATTTAAAGAAAAAGATTTAAAAGCGGGTTTCGGATACCAAGACACCCACTTTAAAACCGAATTTAGATACAATTTAAACGATTCTAAATTAGGAATTCCAGAAGGTATTGGAGCGCAGTCTACAAACAAATCGCCACTATTACCTTACCAACAAATCACAAATCATATTTTTAGTTCTAAATCTAATATCTTTTTTAGAGATTCTAGTTTAGACATTACTCTAGGGTATTTATATAACGATAGGAAAGAATTTGAGGAAGAACATGATCACGACGACCATGCCGATGAACACGACCATGATGATCATGACGATCACGATACAGATGATGTATTAGATGATCACGACGATCATGACGACCACGACGATCTAGAGGACTTACATCCTGCACTTCACATGAAATTAAAGACATTTAATTACGATGTAAAATACCATATGCCTGTTTTAGGAAAGTTCGAAACCATTGTTGGTGCTCAAGGTATGAATCAGACCAATACCAATTACGGCGAAGAAACTTTGATACCAAATGCGACTACTAATGATATTGGTATTTTAGCCATGTCTCATATTCATTTCGATAAAATGGATATACAATTAGGAGCACGATTTGACAATAGAACGATATCTAGCGAAAATGATTTAGATAAAACATATAACAGTTTTAACGGTGCTGCTGGTGTAAAGACAAATATTGCAAACAACACTTCCTTGCGTTTAAATGTTGCAACTGGTTTTAGAGCACCAAACCTTGCCGAACTTACATCTTATGGTTCGCACGAAGGTACAAATCGTTTTGAAATTGGAGATGCTAATTTAGAAACCGAACAAAACATCCAGACAGATTTAGCTTTAGAATATAAAAACAGACACATTGAAGTATTTGTAAACGGATTTTACAACAAAGTAAATAATTACATATACCTATCTCCGAATGGCGAGTTGATAAACGACGATCCCGTTTACTTATACCTTCAGGACGATGCGGCATTATACGGTGGAGAAGTTGGGATTCATTATCATCCGCACCCTATACATTGGTTACATTTTGAAAGTAGTTTTGAAACGGTTACAGGAAAACAAGATACGGGAGATTATTTACCTTTAATTCCTGCTAACAACTTTAAAAACACAATCCGAGTAGAGTTTGAAAACAACTGGATTAAAAAAGGGTTTGCTTTTGTAAAACTAAGTTCAACTTTAGCACAAAAACAAGTAAGTGCATTTGAAACTCATACCAACGGGTATAATCTTTTAAGTACAGGTTTTGGAGGCGATTTTCAAGTGTTTAATAACACTTTAAATGTTAGTATTACAGGAAGTAACTTAACCAATAAACAATATATTAATCACTTATCTAGATTAAAATCTGATGGTATTTATAATATAGGACGAAATATTAGTGTAGGCTTAACGTATAAAATATAGCCTTAAAAACGCATTAAGAATTATCAATAGAAAAGTCCCTTAAATTAGGGACTTTTTTGATTTTATCGTTTTGGCATTATCTTTATTAGAACTAAATACATAGGTATAAAACCACATGAGAGTAAATGTTGGTACAACATCCAATCCTGGCATGGCTTCCTCTAAAAACGAAATCCCTGCTGCGATTTTACCTTGCTGCCCTTTATATAATTTAGTCATGATATATGCCGAAATTGGAGCCCAGATAATATCTGTAAATTCTCCAATCCCAGGAAAAACAAAACTTAAAAACCCTACGCCATCTAGTAGTAAAGACAGGGCTAATTTTTTATAATTTTTAGTTCTTGACATAAATATCGTTTAATGTTATGTAACTCCTTAATTGCAAGAAACATACCAAATATGTTTTATGACAAATCTGCACTTATCAACTTTAAGAATTCATTCCGCGTTTCAATTTTTTCAAATTGTCCACGAAAACCAGATGTTGTAGTAACCGAGTTTTGTTTTTGTACACCACGCATCATCATACACATATGGCTAGCTTCAATAACCACTGCTACGCCTTGAGGTTTCAAGGTATCGTTTATACAATCTAAAATCTGTTTGGTTAAGCGTTCTTGCACTTGCAAACGTCTTGCAAAAACATCTACAATTCTAGGTAATTTACTTAATCCTACAATATGACCGTTAGGAATGTAAGCAATGTGCGCTTTTCCAAAAAACGGTAACATATGGTGTTCGCAAAGGGAATATAATTCAATGTTTTTTACAATTACCATCTCATTATACGACTCTTTAAACATCGCACTTTTTAAAATTTCAGCGGCATCTAAATCATATCCTTGAGTTAAAAACTGCATGGCTTTAGAGGCACGTTCGGGCGTTTTTTGTAAGCCTTCGCGAGACACATCCTCCCCAATATCATCAATAATAGATTCGTATTGTGCTTTTATACGATCTGTCGTTTCTAAATTATACTCTTCGTAATGTTTATATGGCATCGCTGTTTTATTTTGAGATATCAAAGGTAGAGATTTTAATCTTTACAGTTCTAAAATAGAGCATTTACAAAATTCGTAAGAAGGTATCCGCGCTGTACATGTGTAAAGTAGTACTTCATTCCTTTTAGTTCTACCGCAACACATTAGGCAGTAATACCAAATCCGTATAAATCAAAATCTATTAAATTTTTGTGAGTTCGTTTTTAAAGTATTACTTTAATCAGCTTAATTACAATGCATGATTCAAGCTAAAAACATTCATAAATATTACGACGATTTTCATGTTCTAAAAGGTGTAAATCTTCATATAAAAAAAGGAGAAATTGTTTCAATAGTTGGCGCTTCTGGAGCAGGAAAAACCACTTTAATTCAAATTCTAGGCACCTTAGATTCTCCTTCGAAAACAGAAGCTTGCGAACTCGTTATCAACGGTGTTAACATTCAAGATTTATCGGAAAAAGGACTTGCTAAATTCAGAAATGAACATATTGGTTTTATCTTTCAATTTCATCAACTATTACCAGAATTTACGGCCTTAGAAAACGTGTGTATTCCGGCTTATATTAAAGGAAGTAACCCAAGTGAAGCAGAACCTAGAGCGAAGGAATTATTAGACTTTTTGGGATTATCGCATCGTTACAATCATAAACCTAATGAACTTTCGGGTGGAGAACAACAACGTGTTGCAGTAGCTCGAGCTTTAATAAATAATCCGAGTTTAATCTTTGCCGACGAACCTTCTGGAAATTTAGATAGTGAATCTGCAGAGCAGTTACACAGCCTATTTCTTAAATTACGCGAACAATTCGGGCAAACTTTTGTTATCGTTACTCATAATGAAGAATTAGCCAATTTAGCCGACAGAAAACTAGTTATGGTAGATGGAGATATTACAATCTAAAATAGAGAAATTTGGCAGTATTATAAAACGTTTTATATCGTTTTTAAAGGCACCCAATTTAGAAGATAAAAATCTTTTTATTGGATTCTCTAAGGCAAAAGTATTTATATCGGCACTTATTATAGCCTTTATAATTAATTTTTGCTTTACCATTGTTTTCTCCATAATTGAAGCGATGGGTTACGTTAGTTTTGAAGATCACGCGTCTACAAAGCTATTCGAAGATTATCCGCCTTACGTTATAGTGCTACTTGGTGTTGTGGTTGCTCCTATTTTAGAGGAATTATTTTTTAGAGGTCCAATTACCTTATTCCATACTAAATATTTTATCTACGTTTTTTACTTTTTCGCTATAACGTTTGGTCTTATACATATTACAAATTTCGAAATCACCAGAAATGTTTTAATATTAGCTCCAATTTTAGTGGGACCTCAAATAGTAATCGGACTCCTTCTAGGAGTCATTCGAATACAATACGGCTTGATATATTCCATATTATTCCACGCCATTTACAACGGTATTTTAATTATTCCTGCCGTTTTATTCATGACAGATTTATGACAAAAACTGAATTAAAAGATTTCCTAGATTCCAAAGTAATTGAATACAATAACCCTAATTTTATTGAAAGCGACCCGATACAAATCCCACATCAATTTACACTGAAAGAAGATATAGAAATCTCTGGATTTTTAACTGCTACAATATCTTGGGGCAATCGAAAAAGCATTATTAAAAATGCAAATCGTATGATGGAGTTACTAGACCATTCACCTTACGATTTTGTAATGAATCATTCCGAAACGGATTTAGACACCTTAAATGCTTTTGTTCATCGCACGTTTAACGGAGCCGATTTTGCACAATTCATTACCAGTTTAAAACACATTTACACCAATCATTACGGTTTAGAAGCACTCTTTGCAAAACACGCAGACACAGATTCTTTACAACCGGCAATCCATCAGTTTAAAAAGGTATTTTTCGAAGCGGAACATTTACAGCGCACACAAAAGCATATTAGTGATCCGATGAAGAATTCTGCTGCAAAGCGTATTAATATGTTTCTAAGGTGGATGGTAAGAAACGACAATACTGGGGTAGATTTTGGTATTTGGAATACCCTCTCGCCTGCTCAATTATCATGTCCGTTAGATGTGCACTCAGGCAATGTCGCTCGTAAACTAAAATTATTATCTAGAAAGCAAAACGACGGCAAAGCACTAAATGAATTGGATTTAGCCTTACGCAAACTGGATAAAACTGATCCTGTAAAATACGATTTCGCCCTATTTGGACTTGGTGTGTTCGAAGGGTTTTAACCTCCATTTTATTATATTTATAAACTTATATTATTATTCAACTTCAAAAAAAAAATAATTTTCATGAAACACGTTTACTCCCTTATTTTAATGCTATTTACACTATGTGCTTTTTCGCAATCTCGTAAAATTCCAATTGATACACTGGTTGTTACAACACATACAACATCCATTAAAAATAAAAGTATTACCTACACAGCAACTACCGGAACTCAACCCGTTTGGGATAAAAAAGGAGATCCTATGGCAACCCTATATTATACCTATTACGAGCGCACTAATGTTAAAGATAAGGCCAACAGACCACTGCTTATTTCTTTTAACGGCGGACCGGGTTCTGCATCGGTATGGATGCATATTGCCTATACTGGTCCTAAGGTTTTAAATCTGGACGACGAAGGCTATCCTGTGCAACCTTATGGTGTAAAAGACAATCCTAATTCTATTATAGACATTGCAGATATAGTATATGTAAATCCTGTAAATACAGGATATTCCAGAATGGTAGCAAATAAAGAAGGAAAACTTCCTGAGCGTGATAACTTTTTTGGTATAAATGCCGATATTAAATACTTAGCCGAATGGGTAAATACTTTTGTAACCCGTAAAAACCGTTGGGAATCTCCTAAATATCTTATTGGAGAAAGCTATGGAGGAACCCGAGTTATGGGCTTAGCAAACGAATTACAATCTCGCCAATGGATGTATTTAAATGGTGTGATTATGGTATCGCCAGCAGATTATAAATTATATAGCACTGGGCAACCGGTATATTCTGCATTAAACTTGCCATATTACGCAGCTACAGCGTGGTACCACAAAGTGTTACCTCCAGAATTACAGCAAAAAGATTTATTAGACCTTTTACCTGAAGTTGAAAGTTATGCTATTAATAACCTGATGCCAGCCATAGCAAAAGGCGGTTTTATTTCTGAAACAGAAAAACAAGAGGTTGCAAAACAAGTGGCGCATTTCTCTGGATTAACAGAAAAGGAAGTAATACAATATAATTTAGATGTGCCAACCTCTTATTTTTGGAAAGCCTTATTACGTGATAAATCTGGTCAGACTATCGGCCGTTTAGATTCTAGATATTTAGGAATTGACAAAACAGAATCAGGAAATTCTCCAGATTATAATGCAGAAATTAGTTCTTGGTCGCATTCTTTTACTCCCGCAATAAACTACTACATCAGGGAACACTTAAATTTTAAAACAGATATCAAATATAATATGTTTGGAAACGTACATCCTTGGGACAAAAGAAATGATAATGTGAGAGATGATTTAAGACAAGCTATGGCCGAAAACCCATATTTAAAAGTGCTTATTCAGTCTGGATATTACGACGGTGCAACAACATATTTTGCAGCTAAGTACACTATGGGACAAATAGACCCTAGTGGTAAATTAAAAGACCGTTTTACATTTAAAGGCTATAGAAGTGGCCACATGATGTATCTTAGAAAAGATGATTTAATATCTGCAAACGACGATATTCGTGAATTTATAGAACAGGCCTCTAGCAAAGGAAAAGCAGCAAAATACACCAGAGACTAAATTATTGGTATATTTAAACTCAAGACAATCTCATTATTCAGAAATAAATTAATGCAAAATATGAATCCATCCATAGTATCGGCCTCTTGGTTGAATGATAAATTGAATACTGAAAATGTAATTATTTTAGATTGCACGCTGAAGAATCAGCTTTTAAAACAACCTTTAGACATTCAAAATATTCAGATTAAAAATGCGCGGTATTTCGATCTTAAATTTAAGTTTAGCGATTTAAGCGATCCGTTTCCTACAGCATATCCTTCTCCTTCTCAATTTGAAGAAGAAGCACAAGCATTAGGTATTAATGCGAATAGTACAATTGTGGTTTACGATGCCAACGGTATTTATTCTAGTCCGCGGGTTTGGTGGTTATTTAAATCTATGGGACATCAGGAAGTGTTTGTTTTAAATGGAGGCTTACCAGAATGGATTTCTAAAGGATTTCCTACAGAAACAAAAACTGAAAGCAATTACTCAGAAGGAAATTTTAAAGCCAATTTAAATCCTGAAATCGTAAGAAGATTCGATGACGTCTTTAATAACTTAACCACTAAAAAAGAACTTGTTGTTGATGTGCGTTCTGAAGACCGATTTAACGGATTGGTAAAAGAACCTCGCGAAGGACTTAGAAGCGGACAAATTGATAATTCCATCAATATACCCTATACAAAGGTACTTAATAACGGAAAATTTGAAAGTGAAAACCATCTAAAACAACTTTTTAAACCTCTCAAAGATGAAGACCGACCTATTGTTTTTAGTTGTGGTTCGGGCATAACAGCTTGTGTTATGTATTTGGCTTCCGAAGGCATATTAAAAAACAAAAAAGCGGTCTATGATGGGTCGTGGACCGAATGGGGTGATAAAGTTAAAACGGAATAAAAACAAATCGTTTCCCTCTTAACAGAAACAAACATTTAAACATAATCACTCATATTTTTAATGATCATTTTAAAACAATTTACTAAAGTTATACTTTATAGTTTAGGGGTTTTAATACTTATCTCTGCATTCTTTGGTGACTTGGTACTCTTATTCGGATTCCTTTTTGGCATTTTATTTATTTACTATTTTCTACTTTATCAACTTATTAAACGGTGGTCTAAGAAGGATAATAACTGGTCTGTTTATGTAGTAAGTTTATTCTTTGTTATTCCTTTGCTGTGGGGTATTATAGATTGGGAAAGTCTATTTAATTTTTTGCTTCAATGGATACATCTAGATATGAGACATTAATTAAATCGATGTTATAAACAAAAAAGAACAGTGTTTTACAACACTGTTCTTCTATACTTATCATTCTATTAAAAAAAGTTCTAATTTGATTTCATCGTGATGATTTGTTCCATCAAATCATTTAAATCATCAGATTTTAAATCTGCTTGCAAATAAAACGGATGATAAATTTCTTTCTTCCTTTTAATATAAGCCGTTGATAATCCTACTTTTTTAGCTCCGAATAAATCCCAATCGTGAGTCGCAACCATCACAATATCTTTAAGCTGTAAACCTTCTTTCTCTGCTACCGAGATATAGATATCCTTAAAAGGTTTGTACTTCTTCACATCGTCTACAGAATAATACGAGTCAAAATATTCAATAATGCCTGCATTTGTTAACTGTTCCTTTATCATCTCTAAAGATGAATTAGACACTGCTATAACCCGAATATTATGTTCCCTAAGTTTTTTTACTGCGGGAATAACATCATTATAAGCTGGTAACTTTTTAAACGCTCCTAGAATTTCTGTTTTAACCTCGGAAGATAAATGTGTATTGGTTTCGAAAAACAAATTTTCTAAAGCCACATCGGCCAACTCTCCAAAATTCCTATACGTATCCATAGTTCCCATTACGGTAGAACTGTGAAGTAATTTTGTAAACCAATATTTAAGCACAAAAACGTCATCGAAATGCTTATCAAATTCAGTTTTAAGCACACTTAAATTTAATAAGGTTTCGTTCATATCAAAGAATACTGCTTTTTTCATAAGGTTTATATTTTAAGATTAAAATGGCAAGCTTTAACGGTATTTCTATTTTGTAAAATCGGCTTTAGTTAAACCGTTATTAAATGTAATGTCTGTCCAATTCACTAATATCCATGGCCCATCGGTTACTTCGGCATCCCAATTAGATGCTTTGTATCTACGTTTTGTAGGCAATAATAAACCATCGATATTTTCGTATTCTAGTTCCATTAATAACGGATCCGATTTTCCAAAATCCATAACAGTAAACAGAAACTGATCTACCAATGTAGTCTCTTTATTAATGTATAATTGGTAAATATCTTTTGGCTTCCCGTCGGGAGACTCGAATGTTACTTTTACAACATCGTAATCCACGCCAGCAACAGTTTGTTCTTTTACGTGCTCATAAATCACGCCTGGATCCATTAATTTCGGCATCATTGTAAACCAGTAAAAATTTGTAGGTCTATTAAATGCAACGCGCTTTAAATACATGGAATCTGTTAATACTTTACCTTCATGTTTTAACCAGTATTCGTTACCGTCGTAACCTTGTTCAATAGTACCTTCTAATTCTGCCAGTGATCTTTCGTGTTTGGTATACTTTCCGTAAGATAACTCCCCATTAAACATATACTTTTCTGTAGTCACATCGGTTTTACCATCTGGAGTTTGGTAGGTGTAAGTATAAACAACATCATTTTTACTCATCAGTTTGTTGTAATCCCCTACTTTCTGAGTCATATTATAAACCAACTCATGCCCTTTATTTGTAAATTCAGGCGTCGTTTCCATAACCTCTTTCTCAGTTACTTCGTGTTGTACGTCTTTCTTTTCATTCTTACAAGATGCCAAAGTAAAAACGGAAATCATACCAATTGCTAAAATGTTTCTCATGTTATTTTTTTTCAAGTGTTAGTGCAAAATTAATGGGTTTAGTGGCTTTACAAACTAATTCCTTACATCTATTTATAAAATGATTTTAAACCTTCAAAAATGATTTTTTTATTTTCAATAATATCTCAAAAAACTATACCTACAATTGTATATGTTTGTATTAGAAATAAAATGTTTGCCCAAACTCCCATATTCTTATGAAAACGCTGAAACTTCTATTTTTAATACTAGCAATACCTTTGTTTAATGCTTGCGGATTAAAACCTATTACTTCGGAATACACCTTTGTAAAAACAGATATTGAAGATGTAAACCTCGATGAATTAGGCGATGGAGACGTTCTTATTTACAATGGTGCCAACATCTTACACACTGCGGATAATACCGCGAGATTAAACGTTTGGATTGATAATATCCCATTGGGACAAATTAGACCAAGCGAATATGCGATTCTAAATTTTAAACCAAAGGCGTATCAGTTTAAATTGCTTCATATTGATTTTGTAAATATGAAAAGTGAACATACCGTTGAAATTAATAATCAGACAAAAGTAATAATGATTAAACCAACAGTAACGTCTAACAAGTTAGAAATTACAAACGAATTACCAAAGAAGTTTGAAAAATTCACATATGCTCAAAAACGTTAGTGTTCAATAATTTAGATGTTTGTAATTAAGCGTATGGACGACTACGCTATAAAATTATTGTAAATCATAATCACCACTGTTGCAGTTACAAAAATGGTTAGTATCATGTTTGTTTGTTTTAACGACTTATTTTCTTTTTTAAGTTTTTCAATTTCATCATATATATCCATAACGTATTGCATTGTATCATATCATATTAGTCTACCATAAAAGTAAAACATTTGTTTAAGACCTTACCAATTCAACTTCAGAATTTATATATTTGTGAAGCAATGAAATTCTTAGCATACATATTAGCCTTTATGGTCTTATCGCTTTCGGTTAAATCAGGGAACGATGAGCTGTTACTAACTTCTGAGGTTCAGAAACCATGTTGTTCAATTTCATCTGCCAGTGTTTCGAATATTGAAAACACAGAGCATCAAGAGAACAATGGTAAAACCGACAATTGCAATCCGTTTAAAGCGTGTTGCTCTTGCCTATTGGTAAGTTTTCATTATCCTTTTTCATTAGAGCCTTATGTTAGTATTTCAACCGAACAATTTTTCGGATATCAATCGTATTTAGCTTCACAATTTATTTCTGATTTTTGGCAACCGCCACAGTTTGTTTCATAAGATAGTACAGTTATCGAATCACACTAGCGCTTCTAAATCTTTTTAAACAAACCAAAATATCAGAACACATGAAATTATCACATATTTTCGCATTAGCAATTACATTTACATTAGCTTCTACAACCGTAACTTTCGCACAATCACCAGAAGAAAAAACAGAAATCACAGTATCGACTAAAACCATTTCTCCAAAAGTAAAAGGGATAACATGCTCTAGCGATTTAAAAACAATCTCTGCCAACGTTCAAAAATTAGAAGGTGTAAATACTTGTGTCCCTGGAAAAACAGGACCAACAACCCAGTTCGAAATTGCATTTAATCCAGCATTAGTATCCGAACAAGATATTTTTACAGCGATCCAAAACACAGCGGGTTGCGAAGATCCAAACGACAGACCTTATAAAGTAAAACAGTAATTACATGTAGGCAAGGTGTAAATTAATTACACCTTGCTTGTTTCACTTTAAAATTCAAACAATGAAAATATTCATATTCGTTGTTGGTTTGCTGTTCCCCTATGTTTTGTCGGCACAACACATTTCAGGAAAAGTCACCAACACTAATAACGAACCACTTGCTGGTGCCAGTTTACATTGGAAAAACACAGCTATAGGTATTACCACCGATATTAATGGTCGCTATAAATTAACCACTAAAGACATTTCAAACAAAACACTGATTGTGAGCTATGTTGGACACGTTTCTCAGGTACTAGAAATTAGCGATCAATCCGAAATTAATGTCATTTTAGAAGCATCAGAATCTCTAGACGAAGTTGTAATTAAGAGTCAGCGTGAAGGTATTATTATCTCAAGTTTAAGTCCGATAAAAACAGAGTTGCTTACACAAACCGAGTTGGCAAAAGCCGCTTGTTGCGATTTGGCAGGTTGTTTTGAAACACAAACCACCGTGCAAGCGCAGACTACAAATGTAATTACAAATTCTAAAGAGCTTCGTATACTTGGACTTTCAGGCGTATATAATCAGGTGTTAATTAATGGTTTCCCCATGATTCAAGGTCTATCTTACACCTACGGTATTAGTAGCGTTCCGGGAACTTTAGTCGATAATATTTATATCTCTAAAGGCGCAAATAGTGTATTGCAAGGCTTTGAAAGTATTAGTGGCCAAATAAATGTGGAAACCAAGGATCCAGTGCATACCGATATGCTTCTGCTAAATGCCTATATAAATAGTTTTTCAGAAAAACATTTTAATGCCAATTATGCGTTTAAAAAAGGAAAATGGAGCAATATTACTGCAGTTTCTACTGTGCAACCCGCCAATGCATTCGACAAAGATGAGGATACCTTTTTAGACTTACCTAAACTTACCCGCTATATGGTTTTTAATACTTTAAAATATGGTAATGACGCACATTGGGGTTGGAATAGTGAGCTTGGTTTGCGCTTTGTAAACGAACAGCGTATTGGTGGCCAAACTAATTTTAATGCAGATACCGACAAGGGAAGTCATGATATTTACGGACAAACCGTGAATTTTAATCAGCCGGAAGTGTGGACTAAAACGGGCTATAGAATGAACGACCAACACAATTTTGTATTGTACGCCTCTAGTTTTTACCAGAATCAGAATTCTTATTTTGGAACAGTAAAATATGACGCCGAGCAAACAAACGTTTTTGCAAATCTGCAACATGAATTTAATTATGGCGCACATACCTTAAAATCGGGAATAAGTTTTAAACATTTAGATATTGATGAGGATGTTGCCTTTACCTATAATGCTTTAAACCGAACTTATGATGGTGATTATTTTAGAAATGAAAATATAATTGGTGCTTTTGCAGAAAACACCATGACATTATTCGATGATAAATTAACGTGGATTGCCGGTATTCGTGTCGATAATCATAATGAATTTGGAACCAAAGTAACACCACGTACACTCCTAAAATACGACATGACGCCGAAAACTATTATCCGTGCCAATGTTGGTACTGGCTGGCGTACGGTAAATTTATTTAGTGAAAACATTGGTTTATTAGTAAGTTCCAGAGATATTGTTTTTAATGAAGCCTTAGAACCTGAACAAGCATTAAATACAGGAATCAATATCACCCAAAAATTTGAAACCAATAACTTAAATGGATTCTTTAGTGCGGATTTTTATCATACCAATTTTAAAAATCAGATTTTCCCTGATTATGATACCGATCCAACAAAAGCTATTATAGAAAATTTTAGAGGGAAGAGTGTGAGTAATGTATTTCAGGCAGAAGTATCGCTAAATATATACGAGCAATTCGAATTTAAAACAGGCTACAGTTATTTAGATGTCTATCGTGAAATAGATGGCGAAAAAGAATTACTACCATTTAATCCGAAACATAAGGTTGTGACCAATTTAGGGTATAAGCCTATATCTAATACATATAGAATGGATGTAAATTTTCATTGGTACGGGGAGCAACGTTTACCAGATACCCAAAGTAATCCTGAAGTGTATAGACGACCAGATTTCTCTGAAAATTACGCTATATTAAATGCACAATTTACCTATAATTTAAACCGTGTCGAATTGTACACTGGTTGCGAGAATATTTTCGATTTTAGACAAGAACAACCCATTTTAAGTTGGCAAGATCCGTTTGGTGAATATTTTGACACCAGTTCAGTTTGGGGTCCAACCCGGGGAAGAGAATTTTATTTGGGTGTGCGCTATAAAATCCCGAGTAACTAACATTATAATTAGAACACTTAAATCGGTGTTAAAACATCACGAGAATAGCTGGAGATTAATTAATTTTCAGCTATTCTTTTATCTTTATATCCGTTTCATAATGGTATATTGTATACGTCACAGAACTAACACAAAATCGAACCAATGGGAGTTTATCAATTTCAACGCGAGCAATTTTTTAATCAACCTGTAGATGTTTTATGGGAATTTATCTCGAATCCTAAGAATCTAAAAACCATTACACCGGATTATATGGGATTCGATATTACTACTAAAAATTTACCGGACGCTATGTACGAAGGGATGATAATTAACTACAAAGTCTCCCCTGTTTTGGGTATAAAAACCACGTGGGTTACAGAGATTACACACGTCAAACACAAACAATATTTTGTAGACGAACAACGGGTGGGACCTTATAAATTATGGCATCATCAGCATTTTTTAGAAGAAACTGCAGGAGGCACTTTAATGAAAGATATTGTAACCTATCAGCCACCATTTGGCTTACTTGGGACTATTGCCAATAGTATTATGATTAAAAGTAAACTCGAAGAAATTTTTAAATACCGCAACACTGTTCTAGACGAATTATTCGGGAAATAAATAATACCCGCTTCAATTTTAAACCGATTACCACGTTTAGCTCGTTATAAATTTTCACCATTAAATAGTATCCACTGAAATGCCCATCATTGAAAACTCCAAATATAACACACCGTCATTAATTCACAGAAACCCCCATTTTTCTACTATTTATGCCGCTAAAATAAAGCAGGTTTCACCACCAAAATATGCTACCGAAACTTTAGAATTAAGTGATGGCGATTTTCTGAATATCGATTTTGTTATTAAGGGACAAGACAAAGCTGTAATTTTATGTCATGGTTTAGAAGGCGACTCTAGAAGAACGTATAATAATAGCTGTGCAAATTATTTTGCTGCACAAGATTTTTCGGTATTTGCATGGAATAACAGGACCTGTGGCGGACGAATGAACCGGTTACCAAAAATGTATCATCATGGTTCTGTAGATGACTTGGAGGCCGTAGTACAATTTGCTTTTAGTCAGGGAATGAAGTCGGTTTACCTTATTGGATATTCTATGGGTGGTGCACAAGTTTTAAATTATTTAGGTCAAGGCAAAACAGATCCACGAATAACCGCCGCTGTCGCCGTGTCTGCTCCTACTCATATAAAAACCTGCTCTGAGACGTTGAAAATGGGTTTTAATAAAGTGTATTTAAATAATTTCAAAAAGGAAATAATAAAAAAGCTGAAGCAAAAAGTAATACAATTTCCAGAATTAGCGAATATTGATAAGATAAACGTTTTACATAGTTTCGACGAAATAGACGATTATTTCACAGCGCCAATGCACGGATTTATCGATAAAGACGATTATTACGAACGTGTCTCACCAGAATTTGTATTACAAAATATTTCGACACCCGTACTTATATTTAATGCTTTAGACGATCCGTTTTTAGGCGATCGCTGCTACCCGATATCACAAGCTAAAAATAGCGATTATGTCTATTTAGAAATGCCTAAATATGGTGGTCATTGTGCTTTTCCTTTAAAGCATTCATCACAATCTTATGCAGAAATCCGAGCTTTAGAATTTTTCAACAGCATATAGTAATCAATTCAAATTATTCAATGGACTAGCTCGGACACAAGCGATAAAATAAGGTATGATGTATTAGAATTTAATTAACGCATAATTATTCATTTGGTATACGGTAAGGACACTCATCGCGGACAAACCCACTTTTACTTCTGGTAATAAATCTGCTTTATTATACCCGCCAGATGTCATAGATTGACCACACAGAAACACATCGACACCAATAGCAGAAAGCGACTTTATTAAATCGACATTCGGATTATCTACATTGTATTTCTCTTTATATACTGCCGACGCTAATGCATCCTTTACAGCACCACCATGCAAAACAAGAGCAAGATGAATCTGATCTTGTGGAATACCTGCTCTTACATGCATATTATAATAACGGTGCATACTAGAAATAACTCTATTGGGTATACTCGCATCTGCTTGTTTATTATCGATATCGAAAATGGCTTTTAGCTCCTGAGAAGCGTCCGGCACAAAATCTAAATCGTTTACCGTAAATACGGCACCAACCGAATCGAAAACAGGTCCCGTTGTAGGTTTAATCTTTTGTGAGTAGGTAATATGTGCTTGCGTAAGAAACAAGACGATAAAAAAGAAACGTTGAAATGAATTTTGCATTTGTAATTATAATAAGAAATGTACAATAACACAAGAGAAAATCTATTAAACAGTCTTAGACTAAACCTAAAATTCATTTTGCCCGAGACTGTTTCATTAAAGAAGAATGCTCAATACTTTATAAAATATGCGTTTAAAACAAATAATAAAATATAAATCCACCAATAACGGCAATAGCCATAATAGAGCCCACAAAAGCAGCAACTGCTTTAGGTTTTAACATGGAAGATACTATAGCAATCTCCGGTAAACTCGCCCCCGTTCCACCAATTAATAAAGCCATAGCCGCACCCATACTCATTCCTTTTCCTATGAGTACACTTAATAACGGAATTGCCATTTCAATTCTAAGGTATAAAGGCACTCCAATTCCTGCAGCTAAAAATATGGCTAACGGATTATCGTTTCCTAAGTACTTTTCTACAAAGGCATCAGGCACAAAAACCACAGATATTGCACTAATAACAGCACCAATTAACACATAAGGCATAATACGTTTAAAGAGTGACCAGGCAAAATCTAGTGCCCCCCTTACCTTTTCATTTTTTACCTTAGGAAATGTAGACTTTGAATTTGATTCACAACTTAAATTTTTAGCTTGTGCAGTACATGATGTCTTAGAAACTGGAATAGCCGAACAATCGGAAATTAAAATAACCGGGTCCTCACAATTTTCTTGAACTGTCCTCGAACAATTCTGTGTGCTTGCCGGTTCCGCAGTACAAGGATTAACTTTTGGTTTAGTTCCCATAATTTTTACATGATTTACCAATGACGTTTTACCGACAATAGTTCCAAAAACCACGGCACCAACAAAAACGATAATAAAATACACCACCGCGACTTTAAGTCCAAATACAGCAAAAATAAATGCTACGACCACAAAATTGGCTAAAGGCGCCGATAATAAAAATGAAAACACCATGGATAATGGCGCTCCCATTTCAAGCATTCCCATAGAAACAGGTACCATAGATGCACTGCAAAAAGGTGTAGGAATACCAAGAATAGCTCCCATTACACCACTATACTTACCCGTTTTACTTAATCGTTTTTGTAACTTATCTTGTGGAATATACGCCCGTATAAAGCCTGTTAAAACAGATACAAAGGCAATAATAAAGAACAATGCAACACTTACATGAATAAACTCGTCTAGTGCAATTTTTAAATTTTCTGACATTTTAAAATAAATTATAATTAATGATTAGATATTAACATATGTGATATTTCGCATATATTAGATTTTAAAAAAAACCAATACACATTGGTTTTTAAATGTAGATTATTAGTTAATAGTCACGTTCAAGAAGTCGTTGTTTACAACGTTCTATTTCAATAGTCATGTCTTTTTCGGAGATTGTACTTACCGCATTTTTAATATGAAGCATAAACTCACTGTTTGTAGATTTAATGAAATAATAGACCCATTTCCCTTCTTTACTCTCGTCGATTATATCTGCTTTTTTTAGTATTCTTAAATGACGAGATACGTTGTATTGCGGTTCGTTTAAAACTTCAATTATTTCTGAAACACAGATTCTAGAATCCATATTAATTAATAACCAAATAATTTTAAGCCGTGTCACTTCCGATAACGCCTTAAAAATATTTAAACTGTTTTGTAGGTTGGGCTTCATTATGATTCTAATTAAGTCAAAATTTAAAACATATGCTTTTTTATGCATATATAATGCAAATGTAATTTTTTCGGTTATAATAGCAAATTTTTATTACATAAAAAGTGACATTATACAAATCCTATTCAGTATAAAACACGCAATTAGAGTCTAAATAAAACATAATTAAATTATACATCCACACATCATAATAGCTATCTTTAGTTCCTATAAAACCTCATTGAATTGATTTTTGTGACCTGAAATTCATTTTATTTTTAAACAATAGGTTAAAAATAAGACCATTGTTCTATCATACTTTTTAAATATTTCTTTGAAAAATAGTTCCACATAAATCCATAACTTTTATTTAAACACGCAATTGACACCATTAAAAAATGCATAAAACCTTATTAATATTACTGATTTTTGTCACAGTTTTATCATGTGAAACAACAAAACAAACTGAACTAATTGTTATTGGAACACTTCATAAACCAGAAACTAATTTTAACTCCGAAATTCTATTCAACATATTAGAAGATGTCCAACCTGATTTAATATTAGAAGAATTAGACTCTACTTTTTTCACTTCAGATTTTAGACACAAAAATGTTTCTAATAGTAATGAACGTATGGCTTCAGAAAAATATATTAATAAATACCCAACAACTATGTTAAGACCATATGAGTTTGAAGGTAGAAATGAATATAGGTTAAATATTGGCTCGCGCCCCACAGATGGATTAACCACAAAACTTATAGATAGTTTAGACAAAGTTGGCTTATTATCTCCCACAGAATCCGAAATTTATAATACATATAAAGCGCTGTTAGACCCCCTGGTAGAATTGGCTTCTCAAGCGCCCGAGAACTTTAACAATTCGTCTACAGATAGCATTTGTGCAGAAAGGCAAAATTATCAATATAAAAAGCTGACAAAAATAACGAATAATAGAAATGAATTTGGGACGCGTTTTCATACCAAACCAAATGGCGAAAAAATAAGTTTTCGAGATGGTTATCAGCTGGCTGGCGATTTTTGGGATTTAAGAAATCAAACAATGGCTAAAAATATTATGAAAATTTCGGAACAAAATCCGGGCAAAAAAATTGTGATACTTTGCGGATTTATGCATCGCTATTATATTTTAAGCGAATTAAAGAAATTAACAGAAGGCAAAAATATAATTCTAAAAGAGTTTTACGAATAATAAAAACAGCTACTAAAATAAATATAATTTAGTCCTTAATATACTCTACCAACCTTATAGAAAGCCCTTTAAGGGTATGTAAAAATAAGCCATACCTTCAATTTCCAATTAATTTTATAACTTAGTAATCCTATAAACTGAATATCGATTAAATGCCAACCTTTTCATTCAACCATATTGCACTTTCAGTAAAAGACGTCAATGTATCTATTGCATTTTATCAACAGGTACTTCAACTCGATGAAATTAAGAATACGGCTTCAGACTCCAAAACGAGGTGGTTATCTCTTAATGAAGGGAGACAGCTTCACCTCATTCCACGTCCAGATTCTATAATAAAAACAAATAAAGCAGTACATTTTGCTTTGACCACATCGGATATAAATTCTTTTGTAAAAGAGTTAAATGCATTAAATATCGAATACTCGGATTGGCGAGATACCCCAAACAAAGATTACATACGAAAAGATGGGATTAGACAAGTTTACTTTCAAGACCCAGATGGATATTGGATTGAGATTAACGATGACGTCCGATAAACTAAATTATAATCAGTTTGATTAATATACGCAAAACCAGCAATACTCATAGACTTTTTATGTATCTGAGTAAATCAAAATAAGCACACCTTAACTAATTAATGTATCCTTTTTATAAGTGTATCGCTTTATAATACTGATATTACTATTAGAAATACGCCTTTATAAATCGCACAAAACTTGTAAATATCTACCATTCTACATTTAACAAACAATGCAAACCCTTAGACAGCAACTCACTTTATTTATTGAAAAATCAAGTGAGAATATTGAAAAAATCAGAGCGACCTATAATCCCGAACAATACCATTTAATTCCTTGCCATATTACCCTTTGTCGCGAAGACGAAATAGATTCCATTGCCAAACTAATTGAGCGCATTTCCACTATAAATCTAGAAAAACCACTCCGCATTACATTAAACGGACCAGAACAATTTGCAAATGGAAGCGGTGTTTTTTTACCTGCAACCAATAAAAACACAGAGTTTAGAGCATTAAGAGAACGCATTCTAGGAACACTTTTAATAAGTGAACAGCATCCTCACGTCACACTAATGCACCCTAGAAATTTGGCTTGTACCGAATCTATTTTTTTAGAGATTAAAAAACAAGATCTACCCTCTGAATTGTTTTTCAATAAAATCAGTTTAATAGAACAAATTAATGGAGGAAAATGGAAGGTATTAGATGAATATCCTATTGTGACTAGCCATTTTGTGTAATAATAGTAAATCTTAATTATATATTTATTAGATAGAAACACGAAGATGTAACTTTTAATTCACATTCAACTTTAAAGTAAAATGGATGCATTATCCTCCGTTATTACATTTAGGTTTTATTTACTCCCCTACTTCCTTGTAATTCAATATTGAATTATACTACTATGTTATCACTTTAAGATAGTATACCTGCAAAATTTCAAAATAAATTTAATTTGACAGATCACTATTAAAAAAAATAAATAGTTTAGTAAACAGGTAGTCAGTATACTACAATTTAAAAGCACATTAATTATGAAAAGATTCGTGTTTCTCGCCTTCGCAATAGTTTTATATAGTTGTACAGAAGCAAAAAAAACAGAACAACCTAATAATAATTTTGAACAACTAAGCCTATATGATCTCAATACAGATATTGTGCCACGAGCCATATCGTTCGAAAACCCCACAGGTGAACCAGGTAAATCTGGCATGTCTGCTAGTAATATAGGCGTAGGACGCAAAGGGTCTCCAAATAGAATTCTCAAACCTAACGAGGAGGTGGTGTTATGCGATATTAAAGATTCTGGTACCATCCGACACATATGGATGACGGGTGATTTTATTCATATGAATTGGATAAAAGAAAAACCACAAGAACGCAATAAAAAATTACGAAGTACCATTATTCGGGCATATTGGGACGGACAAGAACACCCTAGTATAGAATGTCCGATTGGAGATTTTATGGGATTAGCGCAATCCAAACTTACCCCATATGAATCTGCCGTCCACTCCATAGGCGAAAAAGGAGCTATGAATTTTTGGTTACCTATGCCGTTTTTAAAAGGAGCCAAAATAACATTAACAAACGAATCTGACACGAATCTAAATGTGTATTATCAAATAGATTATACAGCAAACGACAATCATAGCGAAGACGTTGGAAGACTTCACACACTTTTTAGACGCGAAAATGCCACCACATTAAAAGAAGATTTTGAAATTTTACCCAAAAGAACAGGAAAGGGGCGATTTGTAGGAGCTGTCTTAGGCATAAGAACCTTACATCCGGACTGGTGGGGCGAAGGAGAAATTAAATTTTATATGGATGGTGATACCGAATTCCCTACACTCTGTGGCACCGGGGCAGAAGACTGGGTAGGTTTATCTTATGGTGTACAAAATACAACTTACAAGTACCATGGGGCTAATTTAGTAGTTAAAGCCGATACCTTAGTTGAAGCCATGTCTCTAAATAGAAATAAAAAGAATAACAACATTGTGCAAATGCAACCTAGCTATATATCGATGTATCGCTGGCATATACCTGATCCTATTTATTGGAAAAAAGAAATGAGAATTGCAATTCAGCAAATTGGATACTGTTATTATGAAAGACAAGACGATTGGTCCACAGCTACATTTTGGTACGAACCTGTGCCAAGTGCACCACTTCCTCAACTTCCTAATTTAGCTGCACGAACAGCTGATTTAGATATTATACTTAACGAAAGCTATGAAGCAGATTAGTTCAAGAAATATTGCTATGAAAATGCGTTAATACATTTTAGTATGATGTTCTTTACAAGTTGCTTGATATTTAAATCTACAAATCACCCAACCTCATGGATATCTCTGAGAAACTAGGTCGAGATTTTACATTGGGGTTAAAGCAATCCGAAATTAATATTTCCCAAGCCTGTCGAGTTGAACTATTAATAGAATTATCTGGGATCAGACTCAAAATATCTTCAATTAGGCAACCGTAAGCGCGGACTTCTACACGCTGTATATAATCTGCCCAAATTGAATTTTTATCGTAAAATGTAGCGGCTCCAAAATCGCCTAAAAGACAATCGGCATTAGGATTTACCAGAATATTATGCGCATAAAAATCGCCATGGTTAATACCTTTAGCATGTAGCTGATCACATACCGATGCCATACTTTTTGCAATCTTTAATAACTCCACCTCCGTGAATACTGACTGTGCATCGAAAACATCTCGAGTACAGCTTTGCATACTTGGCGGATGTCCCAAATTTATAAAGTCTGCGGAAATAAGTTTCATTATTAATCCGCTTTTCTCTTCGGGATGCGATTCTATTTGTCCTAAAACCTCTATTAAACTTTCGTGTGCACCAGCGGCTATAGAAACATTCATTTCATCTTCTGGCAATCCATCACTAGTCACATAACCTTTAAATACTTTAATCGCTACCTCTTGTTCTTTAGAATTCCACAATGCTTTTGAAATATAACCAGAAGCACCTTCTCCTAGCAATTCTTTTATAGTGAAATCGCTCCAGTGAAATGATTCCAAATTAGTATCTAGTTGAAATTGGTAAGTGCCCGGATTACCGCTAAACGCAATCCATGATAATTTAGGCAACTCGAACAACCATTGTGGAATAACTTTTAAACGGTTTGCCGAAATCCTAAGAAGTTCTAAATTTTTACAATTAGACATTTCTATCGGCAACGCTTCAATGCGATTGCCTGCCAATGCACATTTTTGAAGTAATGTACAGTCACCAATACTTTTAGGTAATTTTTCGATTTTATTATCGGTTAAAATCAACCAATTTAATTTTGGAGGAAACCCATGCTCTGCCACCGTTTGAATCTGATTTGTTTTAAATCCAATCATATTCAATTCAGGACATTTTGCTAATATTATAGGAAATTCAGTAAACGCATTACGTGCAAAAAATATAATTCTTAATTTTTTAAATTGAGAAATCCACTCTGGGATAGAGGCTAACTGATTATCTGACAAATCTAACACCTCCAAAGTGTCGGCAAGTTCTAATATTTCTTCCGGAAATGTTTTTAAACCACAGGCTAATTTAAGTGTTTTACTTCCTTTTAATTGCCCTGATTTTAATGCTTCTAAAGTATGCGCCATGTTCAAAATATTAGGGTGCAAACTTAAGTATTATTGGCATGAATTAACAATTAAAACACCATTTCAAAAAAAATTTGTGGTTTGTGTAAAATTAATCATTTTCGGTTTTAGCCAATAAAGTTTTCACTTCTTCTAGGCTATTATCGTTATCTAATAGAATTACTAGAACATCATTTGCTTCTATTGTTGTAGAACCTCCTGGACGAACAAATTTACCATCGCGTTTAATCATAACAATAAAAGCAGACTTCGGGAAGTGTAAATCTATAATCCGCTTATCTACTGCAAAACTATTTTTAGGAATAGAAATTTCTTCCATTCCCGATTTAGGCAAGTCCAATATATAACGCTCGTCGTCCGATGGCGATTTAATTTTTTCTGGCAATCCTACATTTAACCACTTAGCAAATACAGACAGTGTAGTTCCTTGAATTAATATGGATGTTACCGAAATAAAGAATACAATATTAAAAATCATATTAGCCTTATCTATTCCGGCCAAAAGCGGATAGGTGGCAAATACTATAGGTACTGCCCCGCGTAAACCCACCCAAGAGATATAAAAACGTCTTCTCATTCTCATTTTAAAGAACATCGTACTAATAAATACACTTATTGGTCGAGCTACAAGAATCAGAAATACTGAAATCAATAATCCCACTCCCATATAAGGAATGATTTGAGACGGGAATACTAATAAACCTAAAGTAAGGAATAAGACAATTTGCATAAGCCACGCCATACCGTCGAACATTTTTAGTATTGTAGATTTATGAATTAAATCTTGATTACCTAAATACACCGAGCAAATATAAATGGCTAAAAATCCGTTTCCACCAAAGGCATTGGTAGCAGAAAACGTGATAAACATAAGAGCAATTACTAAAACAGGATATAGTCCCTCAAAATCTAAAGTGATTCTATTGATGATTAATTTGCTCAATTTTCCAAATCCAAACCCTGCAATTCCTCCAACTATCATTTGTTGAAAAAACATAAAGATTATGGTTGTTACATCCTGATCTTGATTAATAACTAACGATAGAAATGCTAAAGTAAGCACATAAGCCATCGGGTCGTTACTTCCACTTTCCAACTCTAAGGTCGGTCTAAGATTTTCTTTTAGAGCTAAATTTTTAGAACGCAAAATAGAAAAGACTGCCGCCGCATCTGTAGACGAAACAATAGATCCCAATAACATACTTTCGAATATGGTAAAATCTGTTATATACCAAACGAAGCCTCCAAGTGTTACTGCTGTAAGTAAAACGCCTAAAGTAGATAATACAAGTCCTTCTTTTAGAATGGGTTTTACAGCATTAAAATTAGTATCTAAACCTCCAGAAAATAGAATAAAATTTAGCGATACAACCCCTATAAATTGAGCAATTTTAGGATCGTTGAAAAGAATTCCTCCAATTCCCTCGGAACCGGCTAACATTCCAATAGACAAGAATAAGATTAAAGTAGGCACCCCAAATTTGTAAGAAGTTTTACCAACTACAATACTTATAAAAAGTAAAAGAGAACCGATTAAAAGTATGTTTTCAATAGTTAAATTCATGCTTTGCTTTGTTTATTCTATTGAAACAAATTTAGTTTATTTATTTAGTAGCTCTAAAATAAAAGCATAAACATTTTAAAGATTTCGCTTCATTTTTAGAATTTATGAACAGTATTCAATTTTATTCGTAATTAGCCTAACTCATACGATTTATCTGCTTGGTAATAAACGCTTAACTACACTAAAAACACTACTTAAGTTTAACACCATCCATACTTTTTATACCATTAAAACAGCTTGAGGATCTGACGAAATTTCTACATCGTATATCGTTTTTTCCTCTTCCCCTTCACCTATAACCAAAGTATAGCTTGCTAGCGCATAAACTTCTGGAACATAATTATAACCTTTAACACGTATAGCTTGAATTAGTTCTTGGGTATTTTGGTTAACTATTTTTATAACTTGATTGGGTATTTCGAATGTAAGACGAGGTAAATACCCAAATGGTCTTCTACCATCATTGTCAAACTGACTAATAGTTAAAGGCCAACCTGGAAATCTATTTTCGTCAGAATCTATATTTAAATCTGCTAAAAATCGAATAGCTTCCATTTTTATAGTCCGCTCTTTTTGATCCAATGTAACTAACCCGTATCCTGAAGATTTTTTCTGACATTTTACGTATCTATTTGGTTCTTTATTAAAATCATCATCCGGATTTCCTACAGCATAAATATAATTTTCATTTCCAAAGATATCTCGATAGCATCCCGTATTTGGCAAATTATGCTTAGGTCTATCCACGCACGGATTATTTACCAAATCTGGTTGTCCCCATCTGGCATAACTTGTAGAAATCGCTGGAGTACAAAATGTCCATCCTGCATCTCTAGCCTTTTCTATACCATATTGCACCATAAGTGGTAAATGTTGGTCCCCATTAATATGAAATGTACACGCTTTACGTACTACCCTTAAAACAGCATCACGTTGCGATTTTGGCCAGTCGCCAGAATCCATATCCCCGTACAAAAATTGTTTTTGTCCGCCATGATGCGTCCCTACATTTGCAAAAAGGGTTTGGCTAAGCATTATTTTCATATCTGCACCTTCCCAATCTGTTGTCCATTGCTCAAGAAAATTTAATTGAGACTGTCCCATGAAATTCAACGTCTCCGATTCCAATTCATTTGGTTTTAAACGTTCGGTAATATGGTCGATTCGTCCTTTACCCGGTCTTATTTTTTCTGGACCGGATTTAAAAGCACGGTCGCTAACAATAGCAAAACTTATTCTACCATACACTAAATGGCTATACCAAGTGGTAATACCCGAAGGTAAAACCTCCTGATTACTAACCATTGGCAAATGCCCACACTGGGTTTTATTAACCACATTTATCATCTTTGGCGTTTGTACAAAACCTCCATTGGCATCTCCATCAGTTTTCCATTTTTCAAAAGAAATAGAAGCTCCTCCATCTCCCCATAGGTTACCTTGAAACACATCGTGATCGTCGGGCGTACATACGGTTGGTCGATCTCTCATAACGTTACCAAATGCCCAACCAAACATAAACCATTTTCCTAAATAACTAAGAATCGCCTTATCTTCAGGTTCTCTCTTTATAAAGTAACCACCATTTTCTTCGTAAATCTGATCTCCTGAGAAATATAACATATCAGGATTAGATTTTTCAAGATTCTCAACCAAAGGTCGGTATGGAAAACCTTGCCATTGTTGACAAGTTAGACCTCCAAATAGTAAAGCACGGTCTAATGGCTCCTTCCTAAAAACACCTGTATAATTATCCAACTCTCCATCAATAGTATAAACCAAACGATAAGGAATGTCTTGATTTGCATCCCAATTAGTTAAAGTGAAAAGCGCCGAATAAGAAGCAGAATCAATTGTACTTACTGCTTCCTTTTTCCATTTCCCATTTTTACTTAGTTGTAACTCGATTTTTTGCGAATCTTTAATTCCTATTGGAGGTAATTGTACGCTTAATTTTAAAGTCCCTCTAGAAAGCGTATACATAGCCCAAAGAATAGGACCAAAACTATTATCTGGGACATGTTGTAATTTATTTCCTTGTAATTTTAAAGCATTAAACCAAAAAGTGCTACCATTTTTTTCATTACAGTTATTTTCCAAGGCAACCAAACCATGGATATCTCCGTTATGGGTATAATTTACCTCTATTTTATGTCCTTTTTGATCGGTCACTTTAAGTAAAATTTCACTTTTGTTGACTTCTGAAGACACCTCTAAATGCAATACAAATTTTTGATAATCGAAACCAGCAGGTAATTGAACTGTTTTTTCTGCCACAAAAAGTTTCCCATCTAAAGAAACTCCCATTGAGATCCCTTTCCCAAAATAACAGGCAGCTTTTATACTTTCAGGGTCAGTATCATCTTTAATTCCTACAGAGAAACCAGCAGAACCGATATTTTCATTTTTATCAAGTAGACCCATTTCGCATGTCATCGCAAACTGTCCTTCATCTATATTAAGTGTATGTGTTAAAAGGTGAAGACGAGCCTTTTTCATAATTCCAGAAAACTCTAGGCGTTTATTCTTTATTTCCCAATCTTCCATAGGTACACTCCAAAAAGAATTGCCAATCCAAATCCGATCGTTAACTTTACTAAAATCATGTTCGAATGAAAGTACTTTTGTATTTTTATTTTCAAAATTAAACCAAGACTCTTTTGCAAAAACACTTTGAAAAGGTATAGCGAGCATAGGAACTGCTAAACTTAAATTTTTAATAAACTTTCTTCTTTTTAAAACCATATTAAATCAATTATTAAGCTAAGACTGTTAGGAATCCTTAATTTTTCTTTTATTATTCAAGTATTTCACCAAAAGAATTACTTTGAACATGTTAATTTTAATCTCTTCAATACCATTTTTAAATTTTGCAGAAAATAGATGATACTTCTTAAATTTAAATTTTTTAATAAAAATAACGACTTTCCGCATTAAAATTCTATAAAATAAAAAGTTTAAATAAGTTGAAAATTTATAGTGAAATCATCATCATTTAACTTAATAAAATGTAGTTTTTATAAAATGAGTGAGGTTTTTTATGTATTTCGAAACAAAGATTAAAATAGCCTTGAAAAAACCAGATAAAGTGTCTTTTTCCTTTGCTCTATCACTAAACAATAAACTAGGCTAAAACGCAAAGTCCGCTTGAAAACGACTATTATAACTAAAATCAGATAAAAAATAAGCAAAAAAAAACACACAAGAAGAACCATTAAAATGCTTCTTCTTGTGTGTTTTTTAATCCGATTAACTTAATAACTCTAATCCAGTAAATCAGGTGTATTAAGTATTAATTCTATTTTTCTTATAATAACAATGACTTGATTCATTTGAGCTTCTATATTTCTAAAATAGATACTTATATCTCTATTAACCCAACTTTCTGAAATCACTCTAGCTCCTAAACTAATTCTTAGAATGGCACTTTGAAGATCGTTACCATATTTTACATTTACAGCTTGTCCGATATGACATCTTTGAGCCGCTAATCTAACCGTTTCTAAAGGATACCCTTCAAACTGCTCTGAAATGTCTGAGTTTAATAATTTATATAATTTTTTAACGTTTTCCACCGATAAGGCTTCGTTATCTTTTATGATAAAAAATGGAAAGATGGTACGGATGTTTCTAATCCCAAATTCATGAACCGTGGTACTGTCCGTTTTTGTTAAATCACTATACAACTGTTCTAAAAATGGTGCATCTTTAATAGAGTCTTCTACAAAATTGCAGAACATCTCTATTCCTAAGTTGCGATATAAAATTGGCGTTTTGTAATATCTATCCATTTCTACTATAGCCGCATTCCAACGCATATAAGAGCCATAATTAAAGCCGTCTGACAGGTTTTTAGAACACGACCAAGCTGCTGGCCAATCTGAACGATTATAATACTGATTTAAACTAGAAGGTAATGGGATTTTCGCAGATTCAATTTGTTTACCAATGCGTTCTGGAATAATTAAAGCTCCTGCATACGGAGGTCCTGTAAAGTATTTACTTCCTGTAATAGAAACGATGTAATCATTATTTAAATAATTTTGAATATCGGTAGGATCTAATCGTAATTGTGCCGCATCTACAACTATTTGTAATGCCAAATCTTCCGATTTATTTAATTTCTGCATCATCTCTTCACTAGGCGATTGATATCCTAGTTTTGAGTGATCCATAACATGCAACACCACTTGTTTACCTTGTTTATTAGTTTCCGAAATAATATTAAATACTTCTTTATCTAATTGATCGGCAGATTTTAACTTTCCACTTTCATCTCTAAACGGGATTTTAATGATATCTACAGGTCTGAAACCTTCAATTTTATCACCTTTTTTAACAGGGTAATTTAATGCCGTAGTATTCTCAAAATGACATCCATTTAAAGCGCCAGCGACACCACTTCCTGTTTCATCCGATGCGATTAAAACATGGGTAATTTCTTTTTCTGTAATAATTTGGGTGATTGCTGCTACTTGCAACGAAGAATCTGTTCCTGATGGTGAAAAAATAATTTGGCACTCATCATTTAATTCAAACAGATTTTTAAGATTGTTTTTTAAAGATTCCGCATAAGACATCGTCGTGTCCTTAAAACCATTTTTTAAACTATCTTTAATTAAAATGCTTCTCACTTTTGCCGCTTTATCGAAAGCAAAGTTAGAAACGCTTGTAGCTGTAGAAGACGCAAAAGTAAATGCATCTGGTCTTGGAAATGGGCGACACCCATATTTATTTAATAAATCAATTTCGTCTATATTTAATCTAAGATCTCCACCAGACATCAATAAATACTCGGTTGGTTTAGCAAGATTTTCGACTATTGGTTTCCAAGATTCTTGAAATGCTTTATTGGAGTTATCAATACCATGAAATCCCTGTAACTCTTCGTTAGCTAATAATGATTCTGGACTATAATCGGCATCACTTTTAATTAAATCCAGTAATGTATAACCCGATATTTCCAGTTTTTCTTTATCTTCTTTTGGTAATAACTCATAGAAAATTCTAGTCACTTCAAAGGCCGCAATATCGCATAATACCGTATCCTCTTCTTTATCATTTAACGCTTTGTACCACAATTGCCATTCAATACCATATCTTAAATAAACTAAAGCTAGAACCGGCTTTCTTAAATATAACGAACCAATTACAATGGCCTTATTGGGTATAATTTTAAATATTCTAGGTTCCTTTTCGGACGTAATAATGTGGATGTTATTGAGTTTAGGAACTGTATTAAAACGTTTTAAAACGTGAACAAGATCATTTACATTCTCTTTTTCAAACAAATGAGTTCTTTTATATTGATCCTCAATAGGTAAATTATTCAGCATAGGTAGTTAAATTAAAAACGTTCCTGTGAACGCTATCTTCAATCGCGATTTTTTACGGCGTAAATAATCAGTTAATAATTAATATTTTAAGTTTATTTAAACAAATTATATTCATTTAAATGTATTTAAAAGTCTATACATTAAGACTTGCAATCCTTACACATAGTTCCATTTTCGGTATGAGACATGTCTCCAAAACATGTATCGCATTTTAAATCGACTGTATTGAATTCATATTCACCACCCTCAAATATAATAGACTTTCCTTCAACAAAGGCGCGTCCTATTTTTTTTAACGCAGAATTATAAATTCGAGTTAGTGTAGGTCTCGAAATTTCCATTCTAGTTGAAGCATCGTCTTGCGAAAGATCGTCATGAATCACCAATTTTATGGTTTCATATTCCTCATATTGCATTAAAATATGCTCATTGTCGTTTCCAAGTATTCCGAAAGGCTTAAAGCCCTTCATCTTTGGAGGAGCATCGACTTTTCTTATTTTTCTTCGACGTGGCATTTATTAAAATTTTGGCAAAAATAATGAACTTGCGTTCACATCAAAAGAATTTTACTAATAAAATTAAATAAGATATATATTTATTTTACATCATTATAAGATGAATTTTCCTCCAACAAAACCTTATACATTGTAAACCAATTACATACAAATTTTTTAATTATATTTTAAAGATTAAATAATAAAGTTTGTATAGTCTTAAATAGATAACCTTAGACCATACCCGCTAAAAATGGATTAAAGACAACATTACACGTCCTTTATTAATTTCTAAACATGGAACAAAATGAATATGTTATTATTATAACATCGGTTAAAATTAGATTTCAATTTAATAGAGACTGATTGTTTTTTTATCTTTATACTGAGTTAGGAAAGGACATTTTTCAAGACTATTATATCTATACTCTTATTCTAAAATTAAAATCTCGATGTATGACTATTAAAAGCAGCTTACTTTTTGCCATTATTTTTTCATTTTTAGCATGTGAATCGGGAGAAAAAAAAGCCCCCATTGCTCAAGCAGTTATCACTCAGAAAGAGGAAAATCCTACACCACAAAACTTTAATTCGTATTGGTATTCTGGTAAGGCAGAAATTAGTAGTTATAATGTAAAACAGTCCAGATATGGCGAAATACGGGATGCCGAAGTGGTTTTAGTTTTTGTTACAGAACCGTTCTCCTTAAGCAAGCAAGTAAAGTTAGATCGGCCTAAAGAAGCAGGAGAAGATAAAATTTCTGTTATGAAACTGAATAATGTCCGTAAATTTAATACAGGTATTTACGATTATTCTATACTAACTTCCACCTTCACGCCTATCGATTCTAAAAACCATCCCTTAACTTTAAAATCTACTACCAGCATCCAGGAATGGTGCGGACAAACCTATACACAACTCAATCTTGATGGTGACAACTACCAATTTAAGCAATTCTCTTATTTTGAATCGGATGGAGATGAAGAAAAAACATTGAAAGCGACCTTATTAGAGGAAGATTTAATGACCCGTATTCGTATTAATAATGGAGCGTTAGCTTTAGGTGAAACATCTTTAATTCCGTCGACTATTTACAGTCGTTTTTCTCATAAAAATATGCAACCTGAAACTGCTACTATTAGTAAGAAAACTATAAAAAACACACTACAATATACTATTACATATACCACGATAGAGCGCACATTAACTATTGATGTAGAAAACACTTTTCCTTATAAAATTATGAAATGGACAGAAGATAATGGAGATGACTTAATTACTACAGCCACCCTAAAATCTAGCTTGCACGAACCTTATTGGAATCAGAAAAGTGTAGCAGACGAAGCGCAACGCGATGCTCTTAAGTTGGTAAAATAGTAATTGTTTATATTTTTAAAGGGATTATTTCCATAAATACCGTCTCTCCTGTTACACGAAATTAACAGTTCCATATTTAATTTGAAACCATTTTATTTCTAAAAACAACGCATTTAAGAAATAGTCAAATCCTATTGGCTGAATACAATTGCCCGTTTACTTAAAAGTCGCCCCCATTAATTGATTGCAACAAATTCATGTGTTTGTAATCTTTAGTTTTATCCAACAAACTGAGATTATTTTAAATCGATTCAATTAACAATCAAGAAAAACACAAAAAATGAAAAAAACAATCAGAACATTAGTATTCACAACTTTGGCAATTTCTTTATTTATAGGTTGCTCTAGTGATGAATCTTCTACGAGTAGTGACTCAAGTTCTACCGACGACACCACAAATCAGGGCGATGATAATGATGATGATGATGATGATACTGTCACAGAATTACACGCTGCCTTTGAAGCATTTAATACCGAAGCTACCACTATTTATTTGGACGGATCGAAAGTGGTCATAGAAACTACAGGTTTACCAGATCACGAAACCGTATACTGGGGAGAAGGCAATGAATTATACAGAGAAGAATCTGATGTAGCCACCACGCCGTCAATTATGTCTAGTAATAACAATGCCGTAACAATTACCGTAGATGCGACTCCTGATTTAACCGGAAATGCAGTAGATACAGAATTAAACACCATAGGTATCGCAGTTAGTGGTGCTTCAATATTTAACGACCAAGAAGGTGGTGGTGCTTTAGATCAGGCCGCTGCTAGTTTAGATTGGACCGGGGCTCATATTGGCCCAGGCGTTTATCATTATCATTTAGAACCTGTAGCATTTACAGATGATGACGATAGCTTAGCTGGAATTCTATTAGACGGTGTCTTTCTATACGGTAGAAAATGTTTTTCTACAGGCACGTATCCAACAGATTTAGACGCGTCTGGAGGACATACAACTGCAACGCAATACACCGATGGCGCAGAAGAATACCATTACCATATTATTAACGAAATATACTCGACTACAGGATCGTATTTAGCTTTTGCAGGTCCGTTCCAAGGTTATTAATTCATGAAAACATATTATTTTATAGCTGTGTTCTCTTTATTCTTTTTTATTGGCTGTAATCCCAAGACAGCCAATAAAAAAGAGATTTCTACTAATGCTTCTTTAGACATTAACAGCATGGAAGTTTTAAAATCAGATTTAGTTTTAAATCAAGTGGAAGGCCGATGGTATTATAAAAACAAACCCTATTTTGGTTATTCAGTAGCCTATCATTCTAACGATACTTTGGCAGAAAAAATAGGATTTGTAAACGGAAAAAGAGAGGGCATAGCTAGAAGATGGTCCGACAAAGGTATACTTAGAGTCGAATTATTTTACAAACACAACCGTTTAGACGGCACGTATAAAACGTGGTGGGATAACAGTGTTCTGTCTTCGCAAACCTATTACGAAAATGGCGTAAAACAGGGTTCTGAAAAAGAATGGTATCCTACAGGGCAATTGGCAAAACACAGACAACTTGTTAATGGAAAAGAGAACGGATTACAAAAGGCTTGGTTAAAAAACGGAACCTTATATGTAAATTATGAAGCCAAAAACGGACGAATTTTTGGTATGAAAAGAGCGAATTCATGTTATAAACTAGAAAATGAAGTTATTAAAAAAGATAAAAAATTATAGACCTTTATTAGGCCTACTCCTAGTATTTAGTACCAGCTGTAAAACTGATCAAAAAAAGGAAGAGATTATAATTGTAGAAACGAGCAGAGTCGATTATCTTCCATATTACGAAGATGAGTCTTTTACCCCAAATTGGATAACACCAGGTTCTGAAGAAGAACAGACATTTCACAAAATTCCAGATTTTAAATTAGTGAATCAGTTAGGTGATACAATTACCCAAAAGACATTCGAGGATAAAATATATGTAACCGATTTTTTCTTTACTATTTGCCCTGGAATTTGTCCGCAATTAGCCGAAAGCATGCTAAAAGTTCAGGACGAATTTAAAGATGATCCTGATGTTCTTATGCTCTCTCATTCTGTAATGCCTTCAACAGATTCTGTTCCTGTTCTAAAAGCATACGCTAAATCTCATAATGTTATTAATAACAAATGGCATTTAGTAACCGGCGATAAAAAAGAAATTTACGACCTAGGCAGAAATCAGTATTTTGTAGAAAACGACTTGGGTGTACCAAAAAGTTTAGACGATTTTCTTCATACCGAAAACTTTTTACTCATTGATAAAAACAAACATATTAGAGGTATTTATAATGGCTTAAACAGAGCTTCTATAGCGCAATTAATAACTGATATTAAAGCATTAAAAACAGAGCAATTATAATAGTAAAGTATGTACCGTTTCTATGTTGTAAATAAAATAAAAACATAATATTCTATAAGAAAACGCTAAGACTCTAGTTTTAGCGTTTTCTTATTTTCTAAACAGTATTAACTATAACACTTCAGAATAAATACTATTGAAGACCTATTATCATCTAAAATTTTCTAATTAAGGAATAACCGTACAATTATTCGTAACTTTGTTTGCTTTAATTTAGGCAAAATTCTAGGTTAATATTGGAACCAATAACAGTGTAATGAATTATAAACACTTAGTAGAAGAGATAAAAGAAAATAGTCAGCGTTTTAAAAATAAAAATGCGGTTTATTTTAAGGACAATACGCATAATACATGGGAAGGCATATCTTGGTTAGATTTTGAGTCTCGAATAGAAATCTTATCTAAAGCCCTATTAAATTACGGTATTACAGAGCAACAAAACATCGCAATTTTCTCCGAAAACATGCCTAATTGGGTTATTGCAGATTGCGCAATAATGCGAGTTAGAGCTGTGACTATACCCATTTATGCTACAAATTCTAAAAAAGAAGTTGAATATGTCGTAAACGATGCCGAGGTAAGTTTACTTTTTGCAGGAGACCAAAATGAATATGATAAAGCCTACGAACTTCTTGAAAGCTCTAGCTATTTAAAACAAATAGTTGCTTTAACTAAAACCATTAAACTTCAACCAACAGGAAACTCTATTTATTTAGAAGATTTCATCGATTTTGAACCTTCTGAAGCGATTGATACCGAACTTCAAAAAAGGTATTACGAGTGTGACTACGAAGATATAGCAAGTATTATTTATACCTCAGGAACTACAGGAGAACCAAAAGGTGTTATGTTAGATTACACTAATTTTGGCGGATCTTTGGTTGGACATGATTACGAGTTAGACGTTTCAGAAAAAGACGTCTCGCTAAGTTTTCTTCCTTTAAGTCATATTTACGAACGTAGTTGGGTATTTTTCTGCCTTAAAAAAGGAATTGAAGTCTACTTTAACCAAGATCCAAAAAAAATTGTAGATGTTATTAAAGAAGTAAAACCTACTTTAATGTGTACAGTTCCTCGCATATTCGAAAAGATTTTTGCAGCCATTCAAGATAAAAGGAAAGAGGCTTCACCTACTAAAATGAAATTAGCAAGTTGGGCTTTAGGTATTGGAAATAATTACTATAACAAACACAAACGCCTAGAAAAGAAAGTTCCTGCTTCGCTTAAATTAAAATATAAAATTGCCGATAAATTAGTACTAAGTAAATTACGAGATGTATTTGGCGGACGTATAAAATTTATGCCTTGTGGCGGTGCACCTTTAGCTCCAGAAATGGTATCGTTTTTCCATTCGTTTGGTTTAAATATAAAATGTGGCTACGGTTTAACAGAAACAACCGCAACCGTGACGTTATTTGGAAATACGCACTTCGAATTTAATTCGGCAGGAAAACCCATAGAAGGATCTCAAATTAAAATTGGTCACAATAACGAAGTGTTAGTAAAAGGTCCCGGAGTCATGAAAGGCTATTATAAAAAACCAGAAGCTACAGCCGAAGTTTTTGAAAATGGTTGGTTTAAAACTGGAGATGCCGGTAAAATAGACGAAAAAGGAAACTTAATTATTACAGACAGAATTAAGGATTTAATGAAAACGTCTGGTGGTAAATATATAGCACCTCAAAAACTAGAAAATGCCTTAATTACAGATTCGTTTATAGAACAAATTGCAGTGATTGGAGACCAGCAAAAATATGTGACAGCTTTGGCTGTTCCTAGTTTTGAAAATTTAAAAAAATACGCGTTAGAGCATAAAATTAGTTTTAAAAATGCTGAAGACCTTATTTTAGATAATCAGATTATAGATCTTTTTGAGAAACGTTTCGAAGAACTTCAGAAAGAATTTTCAAAATTCGAAAAAATTAAAAAGTTCACCTTGTTACCTAAAGAGTTTAGTATAGAAGCTGGAGAAATTACAGCGACTTTAAAATTAAAACGAAAGGTAATCCATAACAAATATAAAGAGCTTATCGATAAAATGTATTCGGATTAAAACTGCGGTTTAATCGTCTTTCATAATTATTTTTCGATACTCTAAACATAAGATCAGTTAAAAATGGTCAAAATTCATGAAGCTTGGCGACAACTTAAGAGTCGCCAAAATGCTTCTAGAACATCCACTTCCCTTCTCTTTTAGAAAAGAACGATTTTATTTTTAAAGCCCAAACTAAGGAAGTAATTTAGAGCTCCGTATATTTCATTAATATGAATGTTCAAAATTTATAGCAAAAAATAGGGTTTCCTTTTTAGCCAAAACCAAGGGTTATTGTAATATTGTTATTTAAGAATCCGTATTGAAAACAACAGAACAAAATAAATCGTGTTGGACCATGTGCTTGGATTGCCAAGGACTTGGAAAAAAAAAGCGTAGAATCCGCAAACAAGATCGAATTCGATATCAGAATGCATTAGACGCATTTAATAAATCAAAACATCAGGAAAAACCACCTAAACCACTACAAACCAGTTATTATCCTTGCACGTCATGTCATGGATCTGGAATACTTCCTAATACATACCAACCTATTCCCGATACAGATAAATATCCGCATGTCGCTATAATTGGCGCAGGCATTGGAGGCGTAGCTTTAGCTGTCGCCTGTTTACACAGACACATACCTTTTACTCTCTTTGAGCGCGATTCAAATTTTAATGCTCGATCTCAAGGCTATGGTTTAACGTTACAACAAGCCAGCAAAGCGATGTCGGGATTTGGAATATTAGAACTAGAAGCAGGCATAGTATCCACACGTCATGTCGTACACACTACCGATGGTACTGTGATTGGAGAATGGGGCTTCAGAAAATGGATGCAATCAGAACCACAAACCACTGGAAAGAAAACGAATGTTCATATCCCCAGACAATCGCTCCGATTAGCACTTCTAGACCAGCTTTCGAATCAAGATACCGTGCAATGGGGACATAAATTAGTAGATTATAATATAACTGAAGGTCAAAAAACCGAACTTAACTTTCAGGTCGACGACCATATAATAACAACTACTGCAGATTTGGTTGTTGGCGCAGATGGCATCAGAAGCACAGTACGCGAACTCCTTATTGGCGAAGCTCATTCTCCATTACGCTATCTAGATTGTATCGTTATTTTAGGGATTTGTCCTTTAGAAAAGCTTAAACATATTGAAAGTGATTTATTAGATTCTGCCACTGTATTTCAAACAGCAAATGGTAAAGAACGCATTTATATGATGCCATTTTCTTCAGATTCTATCATGTGGCAACTCAGTTTCCCTATGTCAGAATCCGATGCCAAAGCATTAAGCTCGCAAGGATCTAAAGCCCTTAAAATAGAAGCTTGTAAAAGAACACTTTGGCACGCCCCTATTCCGGAGATTATGGAAGCCACCCACGACTCTCAGATTTCTGGTTATCCTGTATACGACCGTAAATTACTTACGACTGAAGAATTAGCACAAGAGCATCAAATCACCCTTTTGGGTGACGCTGCCCATCCTATGAGTCCTTTTAAAGGACAAGGAGCTAATCAAGCTTTATTGGATGCATTATCTCTAGCCAGAAGTATTACAAAGAGTTGTCTGTCTTCAGGTACATGGAAAACTGAAGGCCTCCGAAAACAAATACTAACCCCATTTGAAACAGAAATGTTAACCCGAAGTGCTTCAAAAGTTAAAGATTCGGCGGCGGCGGCACAGTTTTTACATTCAGACATTGTACTTCAAAAAGGGGATGCTCCAAGAGGAAGTGCGCTAAAACCTTAAACTATTTGGAGTCCTGTAAACCCCAGGCATCTAAACCTCTTAAAATAGCCTCAAGAGACAAGCCTCTAGCCGTTAATTTATACTCTACACGCGGTGGCACCACAGGAAATACTGTTCTTTCTACAAGACCATCTTTTTCTAATTCACGAACGGTTTGAGTAAACATTTTGTTAGAAATACCTTCAATATGTTTTTGTAAAATTCCCGAACGTAATCCGCCTTCTAATAAATGGAATAAAATGAGAGGTTTCCATTTGGTTCCTATTAAATTCATGGTATAATTAAGCGGACATTTAATTTCTTTTTTCAAAATTAAAATTTTATATTACTGATAATTAATATTTTACTCGTTTAGGTAACTATAATACTTTTTAGTATGTACTTGCCAAACACGCAAATATAGACTAATTTTGAAATCTAAATAAGATATTATGTCAACAAAACAAGATTATCCAAAATCATTTTCACATATTGGAATCACCGTTCCAGATATTCATAAGGCTGTAAAATTCTATACAGAAGTTATGGGCTGGTATACCATTATGGAACCCTCGACCATCAAAAAAGAAAAGGAAACTGCCATTGGTATCATGTGTATCGATGTTTTTGGTGAAGACTGGGAAGAATTTGAAATCGCACATTTATCGACTTCAGATGGTGTTGGTGTCGAAATATTCTGTTTCCCACACGGCGTAAAAGAAGCCCCAGAATTCAGTCCGTTTAACACAGGATTATTTCACTTTAGTATTCAAGATCCAAACATCGAAGATTTAATTGATAAAATAGTGGCCTATGGTGGTAAACAACGTATGCCAATTCGGGAATATTACCCGAATGAAAAACCATTTAAAATGTGTTATGTAGAAGACCCTTTTGGGATTGTTTTTGAAATTTACACCCACAGTTACGAGTTAACATATTCTTCAGGAGCATATACCAAATAGGCTATTGGATATTTTTATACATAAAGCGTAAGTCTTAACAGGCTTACGCTTTTTTATTCTATGACTGGGAGTAACATCCATCACTTGAATAGAGTACTATTTCTAGTTAAAAGCTATCAGTAAATCCTTGTTGATACATTTGTTTAAAACATTAGATTTTTCATATAAACACAGTCAAATTACAATATAATTAATATAATTATTACATGGAATTTGGTTAAATTTATACTTCATTTAGGCGTAAAAACACAAGATAAATCATACTGTTGAAGGTTATCCTATTTACACCTGTATAGCACTATAGTATTAGTATTTTAAACATCTATTTCATGAATACCAAAACAGAAATTTTAGAGTACGATTTTGAATCTTTATCACATAAAATACTACCTGGAAATTCCGATTATGAATGTGCTAAACACCATATAAAATTAAAAAGTACTTCGAAGTTCCATACCGAAGTTGGTACCATAAACGACAACGTCCATATTAAAGATATTTGTGTAGATGAGAATCGGTTTTTTAAATACCAAATTATAAAACCCAAAGGCCAAGCAGTGGCTAAAAACGTAATATTTTTGTTGCACGGTTTTAACGAGAGAGATTGGACTAAATATTTACCATGGGCACAAGCGATATGTATAGGTACTGGGAGCCACGTTGTTTTATTTCCGTTAGCGTTCCATATGCAACGAGCTCCTAAACATTGGAGTAGCAAACGAGCCATGTATATCCTAAGTGAAAACAGAAAAAAGCGTTATCCTAACGTGGTGCATTCTACCTTATCCAATGTTGCAATAAGTATGAGGTTGCATGCCATGCCACAGCGTTTCATTTATTCGGGGTTACAAACCTATTACGACTTTATTCAACTTATCGAAAATTTTAGATCAGGCTCTAACCCAGAAATTAGCAAAGATTTTAAGTTTGATATTTTCGGCTATTCTATAGGTGGTTTTCTTGCTCAAATTTTAAAATTAACCAATTACAACAATTATTTTTCAGATACCAAAATGTGTTTATTCTGTAGCGGTACAACCTTTAATCGCCTCTCTTCGGTATCAAAGTTTATTTTAGATAGTGAAGCCAATGTTGCGCTGTACTCTTTTTTAATTGAACATTTCGATAAATTTTTAAAGAAAGATGAGATATTGAGTCATTATATTTTAAACGACCATATGGAAGGAGAAGTCTTTAATTGTATGCTAGACTATCAGAAAAAAAGAGAATTTCGAGAAGGGCTTTTAAAAACCTACGAAGATCAAATTTATGGCATCACGCTAAAAAAAGACAAAGTCATCCCCTCTTTTGAAGTCATTAACACCTTAAAAGGAGCTTACAGAGATATAAATATAAAGGTAGATGAAATAGATTTTGATCGCGACTATACTCACGAAAACCCATTCCCTACCAATCCAGACTGTGAAGCTCAAATTATGAATGATTTTAATATGGTTTTCGACAAGGTTTGCGACTTTTACAATGCCTAAATAGCTTCAATATTCAATTCATCTCACAATTACACGTGGCTTAATTAATAATAAGTCTAGGCAAAATTCTGGCTGTAAATAATCAACTTTATTAGGACTATGGATGTTTACATTCATGTTCTAAAGAATGTTAAAATTATTTTAAAAAATCGATTGAGTTAAAAATGCCCTAGCGAAACCATTATTTTCATAAAAAAGCTATAATTATGAGAAAAAACAGACACTTATTACTCCTTTTTATTCTGATCTCGTTCGTTGCTTGTAAAACGAAGGAAGAAAAAGAAATGAAGGTTTCCGAAGAAAACAAAGAAATGATTTCCCAAAAACCTGCAGACACTGTGCAAACTGCCATTGGAGAACTTATTTTACCAAAACCCTATGCCACAGAATCTGTTAGAAAAGAAAATAATCTAGTAGATTGGCCTGAAGGTAAAATGCCAACTGCTCCTGAAGGCTTTACTGTAACAAAACTAGCCGATGGTTTTAATAATCCGAGATGGACTTATATTGGTCCGAATGGAGATATGTTTGTATGCGAAGCCAATACTAAAAAAAGCGCTGGGCGTATTACAGTTTTAAGAGATCAAAATAACGATGGTACAATAGAACTGCGAGAAACTTTTCTTGAAGAATTAAAACAACCGCTAGGCATGTTAATTATTGGCGAGCATTTTTATGTAGCCAATACCGATGGTTTATATAAATACCCTTACAAAGTGGGTCAAACCAAACTAGATGCCACTAAAGGTAAAAAGATTGTAGAGCTTCCTGCTGGTGGGTATAATAACCATTGGACGCGTAATATTATTACCAATTCTGCTGAAGACAAAATTTATATTTCCGTAGGTTCGGCAAGTAACGTCGGAGAATATGGTATGGATGAAGAAATTAGACGTGCCAATATTTTGGAAGTAGATTTAAACGGAGAGAACGAAAAAATCTATGCTAGTGGACTTAGAAATCCAGTAGGAATGGATTGGAATCCGGTTAATGGCGAGCTTTGGACCGCTGTAAACGAACGTGACGAAATTGGCGACAATCTCGTTCCCGATTATGTAACAAGTGTAAAAGAAGGCGGATTTTACGGCTGGCCATATGCCTATTATGGTTCTATAGAAGACCCTAGACTAGCTGGAAAAGCACCAGAATTGGTAGCTAAAACGCTAGTGCCAGATGTGTCCGTAGGACCGCACACAGCATCTTTAGGGTTAACTTTTTACGACAAAAATAGTTTTCCCGAAAAGTATAAAAATGGGGTATTTGTTGGACAACACGGATCTTGGAATCGTTCTGTACTTTCTGGATACCGTGTCGTTTTTATTCCTTTTAAAGATGGTAAACCAACTTCAGAACCACAAGATTTTCTAACTGGATTTATAGCCGAAAATAGTGAAACAGATGTTTATGGAAGACCTGTTTGCGTTACTGTAACTCCTGCAGGAGACTTGTTAGTAAACGACGATTCTGGTAACACCATTTGGAAAGTAAGTTACACCAACTAGAACTTTTAAAATCTAAAGTCAATCCCTTTAACTTTATGAAATTTACACCCTTTAAAATAATGGCGATTATTTTTATAATCGCCATTATAAATCCATTATATGCTCAAAATATAAACGGTAAAATATTTAATTCTGAGCACGCCCCTATTTCCGATGTTTCCATTGTATTAAACTACAAAGTGATTGCTAAAACAAATGCCGAAGGTCACTTTACGTTAACTGAACAGTATGAACTTCCTCTAAATCTTAAATTAGAGCATCCCGATTATTATATAAAAACCGTAACCTTATCGCAATATAAAAGCGATTTTCAATTAATTGCTTTAGATAAAACGGAAGATCTTGAAAAAGTAATTATTTCTTCAACCTATCAGAAAGAAAGTAAAGTTATAATTCCCACAACTAAAATATCGTCACAGAAATTTAATGAGTATAGCCCTACAGATTTAGTATCGGCTATAAATGAAACTCCAGGTGTCTATATTCAGAGTGGTGCATTAAACACCAATAGAATAGTAATTCGTGGTGTTGGTTCGAGAACATTGTATGGGACTAATAAAATACGTGCCTATTTTAATGGAATTCCAATAACCAATGGAACCGGAGAAACGGCAATAGATGCTTTTGATCCTGAAGATTTAGAAAATTTAGAAATTGTAAAGGGGCCAAAAGCGACACAGTACGGCACCAATTTAGGAGGTACCTTATTATTAAATTCTAAGACAGCATTAGAAGGCGAAACGTATATTAAAAATAATTTTACTGTAGGAAGCTATGGTTTAATCAAGAACAGCTTGTCGCTTGCAACCGCTAACGAAAAATTAACATTCAATATTAATTACGATCACTTAGAAACCGATGGCTTTCGTGACAATAGCAATTACAATCGAAACGCGTTTTTATTAACATCGAGTTATAAATTCAATGCGAAGAACGAGATTGGTGTTTTAGTAAATTACACCGATTATGATGCACAGATTCCAAGTTCAATTAGTAAATCTGCCTTTGAAGAAGATCCGTCGCAAGCCGCGTTTACTTGGGGATCTGCTCAAGGTTACGAAGACAATAAACAAATTTTAACAGGTATAAATTATACCCATCGTTTTTCTGAAACCTTTAGTAACACGACGTCTATATTTTACAGTTATTTAGATCATTACGAGCCGAGACCTTTTAATATATTAGATGAATTCACTAATGGTTACGGTGCTAGAACACTATTTGCAAAAGATTTTAAGTTTTTAGAATCTAACGCCAATTTAAGTTTTGGAGGTGAACTTTATAAAGATGAATACCATTGGAAAACCATAGAGAATCGTTACGAGGAAAATAATGGAAACGGCAGTTTAGAAGGTGAACTTTTAAGTGACAATATAGAAAAACGAAATAATTTGAATGTTTTTGCCACGGTAACTTTACCTTTTACTGAAAAATTAAAAGCGCAATTGGGTATAAACATGAATACTACCAACTATAATTTTAAAGATGAATTTAATTTGGACGAAAACAACAAAAATGCCGATCGTGATTTCGATCCTATTTTTGCACCCAACTTAAATGTGGTATATCAATTTACTCCAACTTTAAGTGCTTATGCCAATGTGAGTCGGGGTTTTAATTATCCGTCTATTGAAGAAACCCTAACACCCGAGGGTGTGGTAAACCCAGAATTAGGTCCTGAGACAGGCTTTAATTACGAAATAGGTAGTGAAATCTATTTGTTTAATAGTGCATTGCATATGCAATTTTCTGCTTACCTACTCGATATAGACAATTTATTAGTAGCCGATCGTGTTGGCGAAGATCAATACATTGGCCGAAATGCCGGTAAAACAGAACATAAAGGAATTGAATTGTCGGTTTTATACACCCATATGTTTTCAAACGGATTTTATATCACTCCTTATGTAAACGCAGAATTATCTGATAATAAATTTATCGATTTTGTAGATGATAACAATGATTATTCAGGAAATGAACTTACAGGAGTTCCAGATACTAAGATAAATGGTGGTATACATATTGGATTTAAAAACTTAGTTTTAAATACCAATTTTCTTCATGTTGGAGATATGCCTCTAGACGATGCTAACACCCTTAATTCCGATCCATACACCGTATTTAACGCAAAACTTTCTTATACTAAAGATATTACAGAGCACCTATTTATCGGACTTAACGCAGGTTTAAACAATTTTACCGACGAAAGCTACGCATCTTCTATACTTATAAATGCTGTAGGCTTCGGAAATTCGGAACCACGATATTATTATCCGGGCATGCCAAGAAATTGGTTTGGTGGTATTAAAATCGGATACACCATTTAAATTGCCAATCTTAAAAATGATCGAATAACTTTTTGTTATTCCTTTAATAAAACACCATCAGCTTCAAAACGATATTCAAATTTTGGAGCTGTTATGGCTGCGATCTGATCTTCAGATTCACCTGCATCTTCCGCGTAGTGTCTTAATTCTTCAACAGACGTTTCTGTAACGAATGCTTTACCGTTAATTACAACATCGCCCACTGCATTTAATGGCATAAAAAAACCATAATCTTTAAACTTTACCATGACGTCATTTTCTCCATCGATATCTAAAGTCATCCAACATCCTTTTTTAGGACACACTTTAATAATTTTTCCTTTCATTTTAGAATCAACCGTATCTCCTACTTTTAAATTTTGATACAGTTCTGTGATGCGCTCAGAGTCTAATACATCATCAACAGTGATTTCATCTCCAAACGATGCATAAATCATTTCTGGACCGTCCGCTTCTAAAGTGGATTCAGCAGTTTTAGATTTATTTTTACAAGACAAGATGCTCAAACTAATTGCTAAAAGAAAAATAATATGTTTCATAGGGAATGGATTTATTAATTGATTACAAATTTAAATAAATAAAAAGAATTTTAGCTTTTAATATTTAAACCAACAAAAAGCCATAGCAAAAACTGCTATGGCTTACTTATTAATAGAAAGGTGTAACTGAATACAGCTCAGTTTTTTGGAAAATAAAAAACATAAGATTATCTAAATATTAAGATTTAAATGTTACTGATTCGTAGGTTCTAGGCGTTTCGGCAGTAATAACCATAATTTCGCCTTTCGCTTCTTTTAAAGCGACTTGTAAATCTAGTTTCTTTACTGTTGGATTTTTAAAAGTTTTATAATAATACGCACCGTTTTTAGTGTCTGCTGCAGAAGTCCAAACGGTATACTCGGACATAGATGTGTTTTTTTCTTTCTGTTTTACAATTCCGATTGGAATATCGAAGTTATTTAAAATATGAAAGGCTCTAAACACACCTTCCTCCTCGTCCTTGCATGGCTCCGCCGCATTTACAAACGCCGATGCTCTTACAAATCGAGATGCCGAAGTAAAATCTCCTGGCAATCCTACCATTCCGGTTCCTTCACTTAAAGGCGCATAAGTTTCTCCATTTAATTTAATACCACCTACATTATCTGGAGTCAGATTAATATAATTTCTTAGATTAGTAAGATGCCAATCGTAAGATGGGTTATTCGTAATAACCTGTACTGTATTATCAAATATTTGCAAACCGTTTTTAGAGTATTCTATTATAATAGATTGCCCCGATTTATCGGTAACTGTATAATGAAACGGAGCCACGCCCTGAATTTGTTCCATAAAAGTCCCCACTACTGTAATATCTTTTAAACCAGCTTTTACTTCTTCAACGGTTGCAAAACTTCCTAAAACAAAATTCCCCATTTCTTCACTAGAGACAGCCTTAGATTGATTACTCGTTGTCAGTTCTTCATACACAGCATAACCACTAAAATAAAAGCTTCCTAAATATAATCCTGCTTCGTTAATACCGTCTACCACAATATGTTTCCCGACAGCATTCATACCGGCAAAGCCATATTTCGCTTTCATTTTATAACCATCCTTATTATTTACAGAGCTTAAAAAATTAATCAAAGTTCCTTTCGGAATAACTAGAATATTAGATTGCGGATCGAATCCAAACTCTAAAGTTCTCGCAGGAATAACACTTCCATTTTCTGTTCTAATAATAATTCCAGTACATCCAAAACTGACTTGTATACACAGAAAATAGCACACAAATAACAACGAAAAACCTTTTTTTACATTCATAACATTTCTAATTAGAAGCAAAATATAGATGCTATTAACGTACTAATACAGACATTGAAAAGCATTTTAATTTCACTTGGGTTGATTTACTCTAAAAATAAATGATTGTATTAATTTAACAGCACATATTGTAATATTTTAATTTTAAGAAATTACTTTTTGAATAAATGAATTAAAAGCCATGATTATTCATCAATTTTACATTTTAATTGACTTAAAATCCGTTATTAATAATTAACATTTATTTATAAGGCTTTAAGGGCTCTCCGGCGTTTGATAACATCGAGAGTTGTTTTGATTTGTAGTATATTGACATCCAAAAAAAAAACAACTTCATGAAAATTAAAATTACCCTAGTTTTTCTCTTAACTTCAATTTTTAGCTTTGCTCAAAAAAAAATCCTTGAGCATTCCGACAAATCCCTTTGGAATAAAATAAAAACTGAAGCCATTTCTCCTGATGGAAATTATGTTATGTATACCTTAGAACAAGGCGAAAAGGATACGTATTTAAAAATTAAAGATTCTAAAGCCAAACTTATTCTTGAGCATGATCGTGCTAAAAACGGAACATTCACCTATAATTCTGAAATGGCTCTTTTTACTATAAATGCTTGGAAAGATAGTATTCTAGAATTAAAACGTGATAAAGTAAAAAAAGAAGATCTTCCTAAAGACACGCTAGGTATTTATAGTTTTAAAAATAAATCCCTATTAAAAATAGCAAACGTGTCTTCGTATAAAACGCCTGAAAAATGGGATGGGTATCTTGCTTATATGCTGGCAGAAGTAAAAGCAAAAAAGAAACCAAAAGACAGCCTTTCTGAGGATAAAAAACAAGATACTTTAAGTCAACCAAAAAAGAAAAAGAAGGGTAAAAAAGTAAACAAGAAAAATGGATACCATCTTGTTCTTAGAAATTTAGATACTCAAAAAGAAGATACCATAAAGTTTGTAACCCATTACACTTTTGCAAAAGAAGGACAACGACTTGCCTATACCACTACTGGAGATACAGCCAACTTAAAAGCTGGTGCTTATGTTCTAAATTTAGAAAACAACACACAAACTCAAATTTTTGAAGGCCATGAAAAGGTAAAATACTATCAATTAAATTTTAGTGATTCTGGTGAAAAATTAGGATTTGTTGCCGATTTAGATTCTACAAAAGTACAAGAGCGACCGAATGAATTATACGTTTGGAAAACAGGAGATACTAAAGCGAATCCAATCCTGAATAAAGATACTGCGCCAAAAGGCTATCGCGTTTCTGCCGACGGACGATTAAACTTTTCAGAAAACGAGTCTAAGTTATATTTTGGTTTAGGCGCTCCAAGTATAATTAAAGATACTACGCTATTAGCTGAGGAAATTTCAAGTGTAGAAGTGTGGACGTATAACGAATCTAGATTATACACCGTTCAGGAATTAGCTATGGACCGCGATCGAAAAAAATCTTACGAAACGGTACTCGATTTAAACACTAATAAAATCACTCAATTGGGAAGCTTAACGTATCCGAATGTTAATATTGGAGACGAAGGAAATTCTAGTGTAGCCTTAATAAGCACGCCAGAACCTTACTATTTAGAAAGTCAGTGGACAGGGATTAGAGCTTCAGATTACGCTTTGGTAAATACAACCACAGGAGAAACTAAGCCCGTTTTAAGTAATATGCCTGGAGGTATGCGTTTAAGTCCGAAGGCTAAATATGCCTATGGATACAATCAAATAGATAGTACTTGGATAAGTTATAATGTAAGTACGGGTAAATTAATTAATCTAACCAAAGACAAAGTATTTTACGACGAGCTTAACGATTCTCCTAAATATCCTAGATCCTACGGTGTTGCCGGCTGGACAACAAACGATGAGGAAGTACTAATTTACGACAGGTTCGATGTTTGGTCTGTAAATCCAGATACTGGCGAAATGTCAAGACTAACCAATGGAAGAGAAACGCATACGCAATATCGTTACATTCAATTAGATGAAGAAGAACGCCATTTAGACACAGATAAAACTTGGTTATTTTCTACGTTTAATGAAGACACAAAACATTCAGGATATTTTAAGTACGATGCTAAACGAAAAAAGGGAAGCCAAATTTTAGAAGGCCCTTACAAGTATTCTACACCAAGAATGGCACAGGAAAGTACAGAAGTGATATTCACTAGATCTTCTTTTACAGAATTTCCAGACCTTAGATATTCAGATTTAAGTTTTAAAAAACAAATAAAAATTAGTGATGCCAATCCGCAACAAAAAGATTACAATTGGGGAACTGCAGAGCTAGTAAATTGGACCTCTTTAGATGGTAAGCCTTTAAAAGGAATGCTGATTAAGCCAGAAAATTTCGATCCATCTAAAAAGTACCCGATGATTGTTAATTTCTACGAACGAAGTTCAGATAGATTATACGATCATAAAGCACCATCTTTTGGACTTTCTACTATTAATTATAGTTTTTACACCAGTAGAGGTTACCTTATTTTTAATCCAGATATAGAATATCGCGATGGTTACCCTGGAGAAAGCGCCTACAATTGCTTAATGCCTGGCGTAACCTCTCTTATCGCAAAAGGATTTGTAGATGAAGATAATATAGGACTTCAAGGTCATAGTTGGGGAGCATATCAAATTGCGTATATAATTACTAAAACCGATTTATTTAAGGCTGTAGAATCTGGGGCTCCTGTAGTAAATATGGTAAGTGCTTATGGAGGTATCCGTTGGGGAACTGGTTTAAGCAGACAGTTTCAATACGAGCATACCCAAAGTAGAATTGGAGGAACACCATGGGAATACCCAATGCGATATATAGAAAACTCACCTATTTTTAATCTCGATAAAATAAACACACCTGTGTTAATTATGCATAATGATGCCGATGGACATGTGCCATGGTACCAAGGTATTGAGTTTTTTGTGAGTTTACGTCGATTAGGAAAACCGTCGTGGTTACTTAATTATAACGGAGAGCCACACTGGCCTAGAAAACTACAAAACCGAAAAGATTTTAATCTAAGAATGTCGCAATATTTTGATCATTATTTAAAAGGCGCTCCAAAACCAATGTGGATGGAACGTGGTGTCCCTGCTTTAGAAAAAGGAATAAATCAAGGTTATGAATTGCAGGAGAAATAGTACTTTTATGCAATAGTGATACAATTCAAAAAATTTAAGCGCTTAGGGTGTGATGAAACTAAACCACTTTATAGCGCTTAAATTATTGAAAATTCAATTAGGCTTTAATCGACAAAAAACAATTCATTTAGTTCTCCCCAAAGACAAGAGTATGTTCAGTAAAAATAAAATCTACGCATTAATTTTTATAGCACTTCTACCCTTTTTCATGGTTTCGTGTAAATCAAATTCTACAGTAACAGATTCTACAATAACTAGAAACTCTAAGAAATCTGAAAAAGCACCTTATGTGATATTGGTATCTTTAGACGGCTTCCGTTGGGATTATGTCGAGAAATATAAACCAAAGCATCTTTCTAATTTTATAAAAAACGGAGTTCAAGCAGAGTCTTTAATACCATCTTATCCTTCTAAAACGTTTCCTAATCATTACACCATTGCAACAGGAATGTATCCTGAAAATCATGGTTTAATTGGGAATGCATTTTACAGCTATAAAAAAGATGTCACGTATGCCATTAGAAATAGAGACATGGTGGAAGATGGTACATTTTATGGAGGGACTCCGATTTGGGTTTTGGCAGACCAGAACGATATGGTATCGTCAAGTTACTTTTTTGTTGGATCGGAGGCAGATATCCAAGGAGTACACCCAACTTACTACCGTAACTACGATGGATCAATTACAAATGAAACACGCATTTCGGAAACTCTAGAATGGTTAAAGTTACCTGAAGCCGAAAGACCGCACATGCTTACCATGTATTTCTCGGATATAGATGATATCGGTCACAAATATAGCCCTAGCAATGATGAACAGCTAAAAAAAGCAATACTTAATTTAGACATCCAATTGGGAGCATTATTTAAAGGCGTTGCAGAGACTGGTTTGGATATAAACATTATTATAGTATCCGACCATGGAATGACTACAGTTGAAGCTGAAAATTTTATCTCTATCGACGAGGTGGCAAATCCAGAACTTTATACCCTTATAGATAATGGTAGTATTTTAAATATTCATCCTAAAGCTAACGTCACTATAGATTCTGTTCTAAAGATTTTAAAACGGAATGAAAATAATTTTAAAGTCTACAAAACAAAAGATACTCCTGGCTTTGAATATTCTCCTAAAAATAAAGATTGGGGTCCAATCCAGATTATTCCTGATTTTGGATATTATTTTTCATATCCTTCACGAATAGAGAGTATGAAAACAAATGGCATTACTGCCGTAGGTGTCCATGGTTACGATACCAAACACAAAGACATGCACGGCATTTTTTATGCTAATGGACCTGCATTTAAATCGGATTACATAATACCATCCTTTAAAAATATTGATATTTATCCTTTAATGTGCAAACTTTTAGATCTTAAAACTCCAACGTCTATCGATGGAAATTTAGATATTATAAAAGATGCTCTAAAATAAGAATCGGCATAAACGTAGTGTAATCGTTCGTTTCACTTAAAAATAATTTGTACTTTTTAAGTGAAATATTAAATTGATAACTGATCAAGAGACAGTAAATAAAATAGACTAAAATCATAAAACAAATTATAATAAAACTTAAACTATGGCAAAAAAACTGGTAACATTTGGTGAAGTAATGATGCGTTTATCTCCTCCAGGATATTTAAAATTTTCGCAAGCAAACTCTTTCGAACTTGTTTACGGTGGTGGCGAAGCAAACGTCGCCATTTCATGTGCTTATCTTGGCATGAAAGCCGCACACATGACCCGATTTCCCGATAATGCCATAGGCCGAGCTGCGACTCAGTTTTTACGTAAAAATTGGCTAAGTAGCGATCAAATTATATATGGCGATAACAAATTGGGAATGTATTTCCTAGAAAAAGGAGCTGTACACAGACCAAGTGTTGTGGTTTACGAAAGAGAAGGTTCTGCGTTTTCTTTAATTCAGCCTGAAATGATAGACTGGGAAGATGTCTTAAAAGACGCCGATTGGTTTCATTGGACAGGAATTACACCAGCTATTTCAGAAGGAGCGGCTATGTGCCTATTAGAAGCTATAAAAACAGCAAACAAAATGGGTATTATGGTTTCTGGTGATATTAACTCTAGAAAAAATATGTGGAAATATGGGAAAACCATGCAAGAGGTCATGCCCACTCTCGTGCAACACTGTGACATTGTAATAACCAGCCCTCGCGGCATTAATGA